>MGPH01000033.1:4047-8936 GCA_001797365.1 Deltaproteobacteria bacterium GWA2_45_12 | reverse complement strand
AAGGGAGGCAGTGGATGTCCTCCGACCTGAACAAGGTTACCAGCTTCTGGGTTCGACTCCCGCATTGCCCGCATTATATTTGCACTTTTCAAGCCATCTTCCCTTAGCCATTAAGGACTTCCACTCAAAGTGGATGAGCCCGACGGCAAAAAAGGAGGGGAGAAGATGAAAAAAAACATTTGGGTGATTTTCGCCCAAATGTTCGCTTGCCCGGGTTGTGGGGTAGTTTACCCCGCCTGGTCGCAAGCGTTAGACTGCTGGGCTTTCCATAAGGGCTAGCGCCCTTTTTTGGAAGGACCAAGCAGCAAAAAAGGAGAAACCCTTCCTGGTGAGCGTTTAAAGAGACTCAGTCCCGCAAGGGATAGTCGAGTGACGCGATGACCCACAGGGTATGGCTCCTTAAAATCCCGACGTTACGTCGGGACGGCGGAAACAATCGATTGGGGAAACCCGTTCGAAAGTCCGCCCCAAACGCGCCAAGTTACCGGTGCCTGGCCGATAAAAGTGCCAGAAACAGGGACCCGATCCGATGGCCGCAAGGTCAAAGGGGAGGAGAAGTTGAGGTGTGGCTAAAAGCTGCGCAGCATCTCAACTTCAATCTTGCGGGTTTAAAGAAAGGGTTTTGAACCCGAAAGATTGGATGAGGGATAAGTTTTTAGAAACGAATTTTGGGGATGAAAGGCTTCGACGGGAAAGGTGGCGAGTCCAGAGAAAAAAGCCCCTGGCGAAAACCTCCTAAAGCTCGCGGGTTTAAAAACCCAACCCTTTTCCGGATGCGGGTTCGATTCCCGCCATCTCCACTCCCGGCAAAAGCCGGAACTCTTCGAGCGCCCAAGATAAGGAGGTGCTTATGAAGGGTAAAATTTAGGGACCGCGGGAAACCGGCCCCTTAGCCATCCAAAATAGATGGCTGGATCCGTGCAAGGATCCCCGTTTCCTGTCCCGAGTTGGCCAATCGGCCCGTCGACCGTCAACGACGCAGCTTTGCGTCAACCATCGACTCGCGCCGGCCCAGTGCCGCTCGGGGAAGCTTTCGCGCACGTTTTCATCCGCCCGGCCCGGACCACCCTGGCGCCCTCCGTCCGCTGACAAGCGGTTTCGAGGTTGTGCCATTCCGCCATCAACAAAGGTCCGGGCCCTAAAATTGGAGGGAAAATGACGAGTACCGACTAGTCCCGCCCCGCGGGACAAAACCCACCTCAAGGTCTCTGCGAACAGGCGCGCTAAAACCCGGAAAAAAACGGGTGGTGGTAACCAAAGGAGACCAACCCAAGGGATCAACATCGCCTTCGGTAAGCGATGGGGGAAAACCGATCCTCGGAACCTGACCGTCAGATTAACAGAGGTACGCGCGACTGACTCAAAAAGTCAGACCTCCAACGATCAGCTCTCTGGCCTTGCACCCAGTTGAGTTCAGGATGGGAGATAAGACACACGTTTTATCTCCCTGCAGTTTTTTGGGCTTAAGGTAGTTGAACCTAAAAATCTGTAAATTGATTAAGTCAAAAAGGTCAAAAAGGGGACCCCTTTTGGAGATTTGAAGAACCGATAGCTTTTGCACCCTGAGGGTGTAAAGCGCTTACTTCCTAAAAAACTTCTTCCCAATATCAAAACTCTCGTGCTACAATCAAGAAATCTCTTACTTCTTATGTCGAAAAAAGATAAGAAATCTTCCGGGCCGGGAAAAATTCAGAGAACCGCCAAGAGACTAATTTTGCCTTTAGTTATCGCGGCTCTTTCGATCGCCTTTTTAAAGTGGCTACTTAGCCCGACGTCCACGGTGGGGGAATCTATTCCCATTCAAGGCCGCGATCACATTAAAGTCGGGGTGAGCCACGCGCCCTATAACTCCAATCCGCCCACGTCCGGACCGCATTACGAAGAGCCCGTCGCGGCCGGCGTTTACTCTACTGAATACGCCGATGAAAATTTGCTCCATTCGCTTGAACACGGCTACGTCATTATCAGCTATAACTGCGCTGTGAAAGAATCAAAAAGTGGGAGTTTAGGACCCGTAACGGAGCTAGCCGGAAAGGTTTTGGCCCACGGTGAGACGGAAGCCACAGCTTCTTCTCAAGCCTCGCCCTCAGCCATTATCCGTGATGAGGACTGCCACCGTCTTGAGGATGACCTTAAAAGCTTGGCGGAGAAGATAAAGGTTTGGAAGCTGATCGTCACGCCGCGGAAAAATCTCGATGTCAGGATCGCATTGACTTCTTGGGGCAGAATTGACAAATTTAACGGGATGGCTGGCTCCCGGATTGAGAGGTTCATAAAGCTCTACCGCGATCAAGGTCCGGAAAAAACACCGAACTAGCGGGCTGGTCTCAGCAGTAGCTCAGCTTAAAGCCGTAAGTCTGCTAAGTCAAAAAGGGGACCCCCTTTGGAGATTTGAAAAGAAAGGGGGCTTGAGACTTCTAAATCTTTGTCTTTATTCCAAGAGAGCGAAAACCGTGAGCGTCAGCTCGTGGATGAAGCGGAACAACAGTCGCGAAGCGAACAAAGCGGAACAAAAAACCGAGATCGTAAGGTCGTCGGTTTTTTATACGTGGCGCTTGGTTATTTAAAGGTTTTCGGAACATTGAAATTCAGGGTTCGTTCGCACTTTAAGATTTAGAAGCGGAAGATTTAAGGTTGAGGACTTCTTCGATTCTCCCGATCCTTGATTCGTGGTCGAGCGCTTGTTTGTCGAAGAAGGAAATGATCAATTCGATGTCTTTGGACATTTTAGCCAGATGGCGATTGATAGGCTTCAATTGAAGTTTAAAATCCTGACGGGCCCGGAGCAAGTCCAGATTGAATTCATGGCTAATTTTCGCGGCCTTTGATTCGAGAACGTGTTCGAATTCCTCGGCGAGACTAATTTTTGTTTCTCGAAGCTTCAGGTCGAGTCTTTTTTCGGAGGAGGAAAGCTTGGCATCGAGGTACTTTTCCAAAGCTTTCTCGATTTTACTGAGGTCTTTATTATCGAGCATGATTTTATCTTAGGAGGAGAAATCGGGATTGTAAAGGGTGTTTTTTTCCTTGGTTCGGCAAGGGGAAAGTACAATCAGGTAAAAGAGGCTCCTTAGGCCGCATCTTAAGAATAAGTTGAACTCTTTTAAAGTTGACATCGGCGGCACAAAGGGCCGTATCCGTAAATACCGGTGAAGTTATTTACGGACGAGCCCTTAGCCTGGGTTTTCACCATAAGAATTTTGCAAAATAGGGGTTGACATTAAAGAACGGTTGTATTAAATTATTTCTAATGCCACTTCTTCGAAACTCTTTGGTCCTACCGGTTGCTTTTTCCTTACTTTTAACGATTTCTGGGTTTGTCTACGCAACTGATTCTACTTCGGTTTCTCCTTCGCCGACAAAAGCTAGAACTGCTCAACAACTTCTCGACGAGAAGAGGGCCGTTCTTGAGGAGAAAAAAAACCAAATTAAAAATCTCGCTGAACAGAAGAAAGCCTCGATCGAAGGGAAAAGGCAAGAGGTCAAGGATAAATTAGCGACCATCCGCGATGAGAAAAAGAAAGCTTTAATCGTCAGGATCGGAGAAAAATTGGCCAATATTAACAGGAATCGAACGGATCACCTTTTAAAAATTCTGACTCGTTTAGAGGAAATCGTTAAGAAAATTGAAACTAAAACTGCCGAACTAAAGGCCAAGGGCGTGGACACTTCTGTCGTTGACGCGGCTTTATCCGGCGCCAAGACGGCTATCGATCGTGCCAAGACGGCGGTCGCGGCCCAAGCGGCTAAAACCTATGCCATAGCCGTGAGCTCGGAAACGACGGCCAAGAATGAAGTTGGACAGTTTATGAAGGGACTTGAAGTTGATCTTAAAATTGTACGGGATTTAGTTAAGGCGGCTCACGAATCGGTTCGGAGCGCGGCCGTGGCTCTTAAAGGCCTAAGAGTGCCGATTACGGCCACGCCGAAGATAACGGCGACGGTTACACCCGAGCCGGTCGAGTAAATTATGGAAGAAATAAAGACGGAAAATACGCCCGTTTCCGAAAATGTTCCCAGTCAGGTCGCTCCCGGCAATGGAAAAACGGCCGCCCTTCTCGTCGTGGTTGTTTTGGTCGTGGCCCTCGGAGCCGCCGGATTTCTCTATTTTATGGGAAGCAGCCAACCGGAGGAGGCCTCCCCGTCGGCTGTTCCGACTAAGACCGTCGAAGAAAATCCGACAGCCACACCCGTCGTGGCCCAGCCCCAAGGCTCCGGATCAGCCGAAGAGTTTCCTAAGCTGAGTTCCGGTAACAGCGCCGATGATATTTTAAATGACCTTAACTCGGCGACGATTAACTCTTTCGATTCTGACTTTACCGATCTTCAAAAAGACGCCTCAGGACTCTAAAGGTTAAACCCTAAACCCTAAACAATACCTAATTTCAAAGTCCAAGTGTTTTAAACATTTGATCTTGGAATTTTGGATTTGTTTAGAGTTTAGGGTCTAGAGCTTTGAACTTTGGTTTACTAAGCCTAGAGTTAGAGGGTTTCACCCTTTTTTAGGGTGAAACCCTTTTGAACCCTTTTGAATCTATTTGGACCCAACTTGCGTGCATTCCAAATATTGTTTCCGTGTTAAAATCTAGATATGAAAGTTAAGGCTTCCGGAAACAAAGTCTTGTTTGTTTGCAACTCCTGTGGCGCAGAACAGCTGCGCTGGTCGGGGAAATGTCCAAGCTGCGGGGAATGGAACTCTCTCGTCGAATTTAGGACTTCGACTAAATCTCAAAGCTCAAAGCGTAAATCTCAAAGTGGAGGTGGAAAAGCAGAAGTAATAAGCCTGGCTTCGTCCGGTTTTAAGCTGGGTGCTTATAACTTACGGTTGAAAACCAATTACTCCGAATTCGACCGGACTTTAGGCGGCGGATTCGTTCCCGGTCAGGTGGTCT
>MGPH01000033.1:0-3956 GCA_001797365.1 Deltaproteobacteria bacterium GWA2_45_12 | reverse complement strand
CAAAGGAGAAAAATTGTCAATTGCCAATTGTTCCTTGTCAATTCTTTATGTTGCCGGAGAAGAGTCTCCCTCGCAGATTAAACAGAGAGCCGAAAGATTGGGAATTTCCGGAGAAGGTATTGAAATTGTCACGGCAACGGACGTCGATGAGATAGTTGAGATAATAAGTTCCGAAAGGGGACCCCTTAAAGGGGACCCCTTGAGGAAAGTGGGAGTTAAGGAGCCTGACCCTATTTCTAAATATCAGCTGGTCATCATTGATTCGATCCAAACCTTGTCTTTAGCTGATGTTGCTTCTTCCGCCGGTTCGGTCGCCCAAGTGAAAGAATGCGCTAAACGGTTGACGAATTTAGCCAAAGAGAAGGATATACCGTTAATTATGATCGGTCATGTCAATAAAGAGGGCGATATCGCTGGACCGAAAGTTCTCGAACATGTTGTCGATACCGTGCTTTATTTAGAAGGCGAGCGGACGCTGCCTTTCCGGCTGCTACGGGCCGTGAAAAACCGTTTCGGCGATCCCTCGGAAGTCGGCGTTTGGCAAATGGAGGATAGAGGATTTAAGGAAGTTACCAGTCCGGGTGCGGCTTTTATAAAAGAAAGAGGCGCCGGGCCGGGAACGGTTCTGACCGTGGCCTTAGAAGGGAACCGTCCGCTCCTTTTGGAGATCCAAGCTTTAACCGCTAAAACCGCTTTCGGTTATCCCCGCCGTTCAATTACCGGTTACGATCTTAACCGGTTGCTTTTTATCGTCGCCGTCCTACAAAAGCACTTGAAGCTTCCGTTGCAGGAGGTTGACATTTATGTTAACGTGACAGGGGGAGTAAAGATTTCCGAACCCGCCGCCGATTTGGCTGTGGCTCTCGCCATCGTGAGCAGCTACAAAAACAATCCCACTAAAGAGCGCACTGTCGTTTTCGGGGAAATGGGACTGACCGGAGAAATCCGTACCGTCAGTTTAATTGAGCGTCGTAAGAAAGAGGCGGAGAAGCTTGGGTTTAGTCGGATTATCGCTCCGGGGACGGCGAGCACCATAAAAGAGGCCGTCATCAAGGCGCTCTCTTAAGTTAAAAATTTATCTTGGTTTTATCTTTCGTTGGCTATTCGCGAGGGAGTTGTTTTTATCATGAAGTTATCTTTTATCATCTTCCGGATAATATCTGGTTCCGTCCTTTTAGTACTCGGCTTTATTGCCGGCAATGATTATCTCTCAAAGAGTGCGCTTTTTAACGTTCCTTACCTCGCCCAAACCCTCATCGCTTTTATCGCCGGCGCGGCCGGACTCTATATCATCCCTTACGTCATCGTCAATACTTTTCAAACCATTGTCCGGTGGCTCTCAACCCTCATCCAGGTTAGCGTCCAAACAACGGTGGCCCGTTCGATGGGTTCCTTTTTCGCTCGGGAGGCGGGAAAGGTGAGGAACCGTCAAAAAGGTAATTCATCGCTGGAAGCTTCAGTGGATGTTAAAAACGGAAAAAACAAGATTCTTTTAGACACCTCGGCGATTATTGACGGGCGGATTTTTGATGTCGCTAAGGCCGGTTTTATCTCTGGTGAGTTCGTCGTACCGACCTTCGTCATCAGTGAACTTCAAGGGCTGGCCGATAGCGGTGATGACCTTAAAAGGCAAAGAGGCCGGCGCGGACTTAACTTACTTGACGGCGCTAAAAAAGAGAAGGAAACTCCGATTTCGGTTTGGGATGGAGAGATTGCGGGGCCCGACGTTGACGGAAAATTGACACGGCTGGCGAAAAAGATGCGCGCCAAGGTGGCCACGGTCGATTACAACCTTAATAAGGTGGCTTCCGTTTCCGGAGTGAAAATTCTTAATGTAAATGATTTAGCTAATTTTGTCAAAACGGTTATTCTTCCCGGTGAGAGATTAACGATAAAAGTGATCCAAGAGGGTAAGGACGGACGCCAGGGTGTTGGCTATCTTGATGATGGAACGATGATCGTCGTCGAGAATGGTCAGGAACTTATCGGCAGCGAAGTTGAGGTTGAGGTTAGTCGTTTACTGCAAACGTCCGCCGGAAAAATGATCTTCGCGAAAATCAAGAGCCACCCGAATTCATAAGACTCCTCGGATTCCCGCAAATAACCCTCAAATTCTCCAAAAGGGGTCCCCTTTTGGAGAATTAGGGACTTAGAGATTTTCGATAATGAGGTCCTTGAGAAATTCTAAATCATCAAATTCGTTGACGAAAGACTGATAGGAATTCTTGCCAGTTTGAGAAAAGGTGCTGATTACGTCGTCGGTCTTGATCCAGTCAGTTTTTCTCTCATTTAGATACTCTGGAAGTGATGTGTAAGCTCTTTGATGCTTTCGAGAAAGCTCTTTATCTAGTGAAAGGGGGTTGCGGTGGATGTATCGTGAAAGATGGGCAAGCTGTCCCTCGGAAGTGACCACGACCCCTTTATAAACATCCTGGAAGAGATGCCCCACTCGTTGGTTTTTTTTGTTGAAATACATAACGTAACGCGTTAGTAAAGAATTGAGGAAGCTGTCGATAGCTTTTTCACTCCTTTGTTTAATGAGGAGATGGAAGTGATTGGGCATCAGGCAGTAAGAAAGTAGTTCTATCTCCTGGTAGAAATTATTCATTCTCAGACTCCTTAAGATCTTCTCCTTTTCTGCCCAATTTGAATTTTTATCTGCTAACTTTTTGTAAAGTTCATCTAAATTTTTCGGGCTAAGATATTCTTTAAGGTAACCGATGAAAACAGAGTAGTCTTGTGGATCGGAGAAGATTATTCTTTTCTCGACACCTCTGTTGTAGAGGTGGTAATACCCGTTTTTAAAATATGTTTTTTGAGAATTTCTGGATGGCATTGAATTTAGTTTAACCCAGTTCGTTTAGTTCCGCAAGGGGACCCCTTTAAGGGGTCCCCTTTTGGAAAAATTATCCTATAATTAATGGCCTTAAACGTGATGCTATAGGTACAACTATAGGTTGACAACCGAGCGATTTTGTGATAAAGTCACGTGTGGTAGACATGTGCCGGACAAAGAGATAGGTACAATATAATTTTTTTGAAGTTTTGAAAACTGGAAGCCTGAGGGTCTGTTGAAGTTTATGACCCTCTCCAGTTTTGCTCAAATAGGAACCGCACCGTAGAAAGGGGTTAGACCACGTTCACAGTGCGGTATAAATCGGCGATAAATTAATAACGCCAGATTAGTTTATTTTAATCAGAAAAGGCGTGATGTTGTCAAGGACTTTTCGGCCTTTAATTCTGGGGGTAAGGCGCTAGCGCGGCTGTCGGCTTCTAGCTTCTAACATCTAACATCTAATTTGGCCGATGGTTAGCGGTTGGAAGCTGGTAGCTGTGTTAACGAAACCTTACTTCCGGAGTTAAGAGACGAAGGGGGTGGAGTAATCTCGAGTAAGATTCGCTCGGGTTACGCAATGTTCACTCAAGGAGTCCTCCCCGACGCCTTCGGGTCGGGGCTCCCCCTCAACGTTCACTTTTGCGTAACCGCTCGCTCGTAATTATCGCGACTTAGATGGGGAAGTAAGCGAGAGTTGGTACGACTGCGTGACGTACCTTTAAACCGGAAACTCTGCGCTTTCGAGATAAAAGATAAGCAGGGCAACGTTCGCTTTTGCACAAATCCTCGTCTTGAAAGGGGGGGTAACGGATGCGATAACCATCCTGCCTTGAGACTACTAATGAGTAGGAAGCAGGGAAGAGGATTTACAATGAATCTTCTTCTCTGAGTCAAAACTCAGTAGTTTTAGCACACTAAGATCGGACAAAAGGTTGACGATCGTCAAGCTTCTGTCCAAAAGTTAGGTCATTAACCGAGGAGGTAAATAAAATGACCATCAGCAAGAAAACCATGCAGATCGCGACGGCAGGGGGAGTCTTTGGGCTCTTTTTCCTCTGCGGCCTGATGACCAGCGGCGCCTTTTTCTTACTGGGCCCGCCGGAAGAGCGGTGGATCGTCG
>MGPH01000032.1 GCA_001797365.1 Deltaproteobacteria bacterium GWA2_45_12 | reverse complement strand
AGATCAAAATTGATTGGACCTTTACAACGGCCAAGGCCAGAAAAACATTCGGATATAAAGATAATAATTAAATGGTCAGAGCACTAGGATGGGTTGTTGAGTAGCTGGATCCCTTTGGGCATGCAGATTTTCTATATTAAGAGGGATTTGATGATGGCGGTCTATTTCTGAATGATAGCCGATTCGAGCTAGATGGGTTGCATGGATTCCTTGATCCGCGTTTCCCTTATAATACTCAATGGCTTCTTGATCCCCCCGCAAAACAAGCGCGCGGCCCCATTCATCTTTAATTTCTGGATTTGACTCCCTACGCCACTCGTTCTGAATGAGGGAGATAAACTCAGAGTTTCTTTGCCCGGTTAATGTCCGACGTAATGATTTCCGAATGTCATCATTATGGATGCTTGGAAAAATTTTGATAAAAGCCTGGGAATTATTTTGGATCAGGCGTTTTAAATCATCTTCATTAAAAAGGTCCCCCAGAGGGTTGCTGGTTTTTTCTAGGAGATCGATGGCCCTTCCAGAAATTTCAGGGTCACGTGTCCAAGAAAGAATGTAAAACCCCATGCTTAACTGATGGTAATTCTGATACTCATCCGTTGAAGGATGCTCGACCCATTGGGCTAAACGATCCTCCCACGCTGCCATTGCCTCTGGGGTAAGGGATAAAACGCCCTTTCGCAAAATTTCTTTGTTCCTAGCATTCCAGAGGAAATTAGATACTTTCCCCCCGGTCGAATTCACAGAATCACCGAAAAGCCTTCCACCCAAAAAATCCTTCAAAGCTTCAGGAGAAATTTCTTTATCAAAGGTGCTTGCACTTGATGCGGCTTGTGTTGGGTTAAGACCATCGATATATTTTTGGCGCAATTGATCGGCTAAACGCTTTTCTTCAGCAGTCCCATCGGAAGAAGCCAAAGTCATAATCCGTTGGACTTCTGGTGCGTCATCTGGTCCTAAAAAATCCCCCTCCATAAGAAGCGTCAGGATGTTCAGTTGACCCTTAATTGTTTCAGATTTTGCCTTGTGTAAAAGTTCACCAGCGGTCACCACTCCTTTTGCAACCATATTCGTTAAAGCCTGGTTGATAAAATGAAAGTGCCTGTTTGGCTTGCAATAAAGCCCTTCTAAAACGAACGCCGCCTCTTTTCGATAAGATTTACCCAAACCGATAATGGCAAGATAATTATCTGGATCGCTAACCACCACTTTAACTAACAGATCATAGGCACGAGCATTTCGGTAAGATAAAATAGCCAATGCATTTTCAGCAGAATCTGAAAAATGTTTATTGCGCTGCCAATCACCCTCAAAATAAGAAACCAACCACGGATCCTCATAATAGGTGAGAGCTCCAAGGGCCATGGCCTTTATTTGCTTTGACTCAGAGTTCAAAACAAGGGTTCGGAAAAAAGGGATATAGGCTTTGTCATCAGAGGCCCATAATTGATTGACGATGCCTATTTTCAGCCTCCCTTCGACTGTGGCTTCATACATTTTCTGTAAAAAAGGGAGTGGCAGTAATTGGAGGATCTCCTCCATCTCGCCACTATCCTTCATCGACTCCAAAGTTTTGATCTCATCTCCATCCAAGAGCTTATGTAACGAACCCGTTTGATTGGCATGTTCAAAACTGGCTTTAAAGAATGCCCGGCAGGCTGGCCATGAAATGCCTTTAGGGGTATCGGGACTTGCCAATTTTCCTAATTCATCAATCGTTAAATAGTGATCTTTCCCCGCCTCAGTTGAAATGATTTGGGTGATGAGTTTATCTTCAGGTGTGGACCTAAGAGGGGCTGATGGCAAAATAAACCCGCGTCCATCAAATGTTAAAATACGATTGGCCATGATTTTTCATTTCGCTTGGTAAAGTCTTTTAACCGTTCCCTCCATCTTCCTTTATCCAATCTGATTCCTGTTAACAGTGTTTGGGCGTACTTTGTACTCCTAGTGATGGTGTGCAAATACAGTACCAAAGAATAAGATGGCATGAAGTCAAAATTAAGATGTAAAATAAAGCAGTTATCTTTTATGGCGCAATAAGAAGGGATCTGTGATGAAGCCCTGAGGTCTTGAGACCCCAACAAGCTATGGCCCAAGATTTTAATATGCAGGATTTTGAGATTGTGAAGAAGGAAAATCTTCTTAAGGAATTTTCTCAATATCGATCAATTATCGAAAAAATGACAAAAGAATAATTAATTGATTTTTGCTTAGCGCTAAGTAAAATAGGGCCATGGGTAATAAAATGAGCATCGCCCAAATACTGGGGCGTCGAGGAGGGAAGGCAAGGGCCTGTAAATTGAGCCCTGTGGAACGACGGAAAATAGCCCTCTTGGGGGCTAGGGCTCGGATGTCGTCCATCGAAGCGTCTAAAAGGATAGAAAGCAATTTCCGTTATCTCAACACCATTCATCAATTACGCGGCATTCCCAAGGTGATTCGGGTAAAAACCTGCCACTATCCTCTTCCTAATGCGCAAACCGACCATGGAAGAAAATAATCTATCAACGCATATTAAAGAAGTGGGGGAGATCATCCAGGGTTTGGAATCATTGGGGTTCCAACCCGTCCTGGTAGGTGGAATGGCGCTGATCCTTTTGGGTTCACAGCGGGTTACTCAGGATTTTGATTTTGTAATATCTGATCCAGTTGAACGTCTTTCCGATGTGGTTGGGCTTTTTTATAAGAGAGGGATGGAACTAGTTTCAAAAACAGATGAGAATGGGCAAGTTATCAGAACGATTGATAACCAAAAGGTGGCCAAGATTAGGTTGAAAATCGATTGCCCCAACAGTGTTTACTTTTATAACCCTAAAACAAGGCTTCGGATTGATTTACTTTTCGATTTTCCCATCTTGGCAAGTGAACTTGCTGGTTCTGCAAATCGAATCAAGGTAAGTTCTTACATTATTTCCATTGCCTCAGAAAAAGATTTGTTGCGGCTTAAAAAAATTGCAAAATCAAAACGTTCCAAAGCCGGTGATGCGGAGGATTTGATTTTTTTGAAATCTCGTAAAAAATGAAAAAAACTCTTCACAAGGCTAGAAGTCGAGGCAAGGCGGAACAGGGATGGCTTACTAGCCAGGGAGGCTGGGCTTCATTAATCTGATTGTACCGTCCGATTTTCGGACGGTTTACTTTTCAATTAAAACTTAAACTCTTGATTTCGCGTTGTTTCGTTTTTGGCCCATGTTTTGCTTAGCATCGGATTATGCAAAACTCCAAAGACTTGATTGTTCCTCATGGCGGTTATCAGAAACTAAAATCATATCAAAGTTCAGAAATTGTTTATGATGCTACGGTTGTTTTTTGTGATCGGTTTATTAGTCGACGCTCGCGTACCCATGACCAAATGGTTCAAGCTGCACGAAGTGGGAAGCAAAACATCGCTGAAGGAAGCATGGCTTCAGGTACTTCCAAGAAAACCGAGCTCAAGTTGATAGGTGTAGCGCGTGCCAGCCTTGAAGAATTGCTTTTAGACTACCAAGATTTTTTAAGGCAGCGCGGGCTTCCACTTTGGGGAAAAAATCATCCGATATCGCAGGTTTTGCGAAGCTTGGCCTATTCGGGGAATAGGTCCTATTCGACTTATAGGACCTATGTTGAAAACGCCCCTGAGATTGCTGCCAATACTTTAATTTGTTTAACCCACCAAACTAATTTTCTATTGGACCGCTTGCTTGGCCAATTGGAACAACAATTTCTCAAAGAAGGAGGTTTTACCGAAAGGCTTTATCAAATGAGAAAAAAACAAAAATTTTAACCCTTAAGATAAAAAATCCACAGCGAAACAAGAGCCGTGCCGGCCATGGATTTTTTTAGATAGGGATGAAATACAGGTTTAACACGGGTGAGGACTAAACGAACACCCGCTTGATCCAAGGCCAAAAGAGGAATTGTTCCCAAAGAGAATGCCGCGGGGTTCATCCCATTGATTTTGAGAAGGATTTCAATATGGAGGTTCGTGTTCGGCGGTTTTTAAATGGGGAAATAAAGGCATATAGTGTCGTGTTTGTGGGCCCCAAAAAGAGGCCATAGGAAAATTTTCATGTATTTGTGTCATTTTGTTTGAAATTATTTAGTGTAAAGACTAGGTTCATTAAGGGATGAGGAGGTGTTTATGCCCGGAATGCATGTAAAATTTGCCATTCTTCCGGAGGATTTTTTGGGGCATCTGACTGAGGCGGCTTACCATGTTTCTTTAAAACATGGGCTTAAAGCATCGTTTCTTGAGGTGGAAATGGATTTGTACGAGGCACTTCGCAAAACAATGGAAGAAGATATTGCTGTTTGTGAAACATGCGGGTCTAAAGCATGTTTGGCCACCAAGAGAAAAAGTATAGATGTTTGGTCAAAAGATGCTGCTAATCTTTACGGGGAGTCATAAGAAAAGTGACTTGTCGATAGCGAATGTTTTCCTGTAGCTAACGAGGAAGCAACGCTCTTGTATTACCCCTATCAACCGCTTTAATTTTCACCCAAAAAATTAATGATTTTTCAAGAGACATCTGATGAATCGGGCAAGCCATATAAAGGCGGCCAGAATCCAGAAAATGGATGCGTAGGCTAAGTGGGAAAAATAAACCTGCGGAAAGAATGGAGCCATCACTCTCATCAAAAGGGCCGCCAATAAAAAGATTAAAACCATCATTAGGGCGCGCGATTTTTTTTCCGGTTCAAAACCAAATCCGCCATGAGCCAAACTCACCCGAGTGATCACACCAAAAATCATCAGGGAAACCGTTCCGATAAAAATAATGTGATTGAAATGAAGGGCCAAAGAAGGCCACAACACGCTTGGCCAAAAACCAACCAAAAGGGCCCAACAACTTATTTGTAAAATCCATGCCAGCATCCCCGAGTTGGTGGGTTTTTTTAAGATCCTGAAATTTTTCAAGAGAACAAAGCTGACGACACTGGCCCTTAAAAGATAGGCAGAACGGATGATTCCCTTTGCTTCCAGATAAAAGGACACAAAAAGAAAAAGAATGAGCCCCAAGGATAGAATCAATTTTCTTTTGGGGCAGTTTTTACCTGCAGCCTGACCATTGGATGAACATGTATTTGCAGGAACAGGGTTTCCCAAGATCATGGGGATTAAAAAAGATCCGATTCCCAAAACAGGCCCCAAAAAACCTCCATACAAAAACAAAAGGGCTCCCAAGCGGGATTCCCCCCACATCATCAAAATAAGCCCTATGATAAGCCCCAAAAATCCGGCCCCGACAAAAACAAAGGCGGGAGGAGGTGAGTTTGTGCGTTTTAAAAAGCGGCGACCTCCAAAAAAAACCAAAAACAAGGCCTGGAGGAGCAGGGCGGCATAGAAATAGAGGCGGGGTTCCCGTAAACTTACCAGGAAAGCAGCAACGACAATGATGAAGGCCGTTATTTTTTCAGTGCTGGAAGCAAGGTTTGTGCCCGTCATCCGTGGAATGGCGGTCATTAAAAAGCCGGTGGCAAAAGTAAGATAAAACCCTCCCATCATGATTTCGGCATGGAAAGTGCGTGGGTAGAACGAAAGAAACTTAAAGAAGAACAAGATCCATAAACCAATCCCCATAAATCCCCATAAAAATCCCAAGGGAAAAAATAATTGATAGGGCTCTTTTGTTTTTAAAAACATTTTCTCTTAACCAATTTTCCAGACAGCCGAGAGCATCTTCCAGTTCACGAAATAGTAAAGGACGAAAACAGCAAGGAAAATGCCTACAAAAATCATGGTGGCCGGGGCTCCCACTTTGTGGGCTTCTTCAGACTCGCCTTTCCCATGAACTTGTTTGGGAAGAGCCAGAATGCCTTGGGGCAAGCCGACGGTGAGCGGGTTTTTCAAATCACTTTCCTGAATTGTTTTGCCAAAGAAAACGGAGACAACAGCAATCAAAATAAATGAAAGAACCCCCGTGGCTGCCAAAAGTCCACCCAAGCCCATGCTGGCTTGCAACAAATTGACCACCGGGTTGAATTCCACTTGGAAGGGGGCCTGCGAGAAGGTGATATCCCAGTGCCTACGCGGGACACCAAAGATTCCCAGTGTGCTCATGCTAAGGGCAAAAAGAACGATACCCCCGCCAAACAAATAGGGCTGGATTTTGGCCAGTTTCCAGAAGGAGATTTTTTTCCTGAAGATGAGGGGAATGACATAATAGGTAAGCCCCATAAAGGCGAAGGCTGTGCCTCCAACGACGGTGGAGTGAAAATGTCCGGGAACGCGCAAGGTATTGTGAACGATGATGTTGATTTGTTCTGTCCCGATAATAACCCCTGTAATCCCTCCCATGAATCCAAAAATGATGATTGAAAGAACCAGCGAGGCAAAAGCAGGATCTCCCCAGGGGGCTTTTTTAATCCATTCCAGTTTTCCCTTTGTAAAACCCCTTAAACGTTGCCCCATTTCGATGCCGGCAGGGACGGTAAAACCATGGATCATGCTGGCCAGAACCGCTAAATACATGGCGTAGCTGGTGTTCCACACTTTCCATGCAGGCCCCACACCGGGATCCACCAAAAGATGGTGGGCCGAGGCCATCGAGATAAAAAGAATATATAAAAAGAAAGCGCCGCGGCTTATTTTTTCATTGAGAACCACAGCGCCCACGGTAAGGCCTCCCAGGAGGTACCAAACCGAGACCATGGCCGCCACATTGATTTGTTGAGATGA
The DNA here is from genome assembly GCA_001797365.1 of Deltaproteobacteria bacterium GWA2_45_12. Classification (NCBI taxonomy): domain Bacteria; class Deltaproteobacteria; species Deltaproteobacteria bacterium GWA2_45_12. The sequence goes on along the minus strand of MGPH01000032.1, from coordinate 17,227 downwards.
GTGCCCCAGCGCCCACCACACCATGCGGTAAATTTGCGGATCCACATTCATCAAACCCAGGGACCAAAGGAAAGTGGGGATGTAGATCATGGCCCCATGTACCAGGGTGATCACGGCAATAATCGCGGCAGTAAGAGCCCCAAAAGTAACAAGAGGAACGGAGCCTTCGTAGGTTTTTTCTTTCTTGGCGATGATAATGGCTCCAAAGAAATGGAAGGAGACGATCAGAGCCCCCACGGCAAAAATGATGATTCCCAAATAATAGAGAGGATCGGCTCTTAGGGGAACATATGAAGTGAACAAAACATCGGCTTTTCCTTGAAGCACCATGACATCAACTAAAATGGCTCCACCTAACATCAAGATAAAAGCCAGATAGCCCAGTTTGGGGGCCGGTAGGCGCGCATTCAGAGGGACAGTTCCCGCAAAATAGAGGATGGCCATTTCAAAAAAGATGATGAAGAAGATGAGCATGTTTAACCCATGCAAGGTGAGAAAGCGGTAGTACATGTCGGCAGGAAGAAGGTGAACGGCCTGCCAGCGGGTAAGCACCAAGCCAACGGCGGCTATTATTCCGACAAGTAGGGCCACAATGGCGACCACGGCATTTATTTTGACCAGGTTTTCAGTATGGCGGTCTACTTTCAACCCGGTGACGGAACATGTGCGAAAATTGGATATCATGGTTTTTTCCTCCTACTCAGTGACAATTATAGGGGCTCGCGTCGCCCCCTCCATCGGTCCGCCTGAGGCGGAGAGCCTCCCCCTCAACGCGCCTGTGGCGCTTAAGTAGATTTCTACTCAGTGACAATGACTTTCCCCACCATCAGATGATGGCCAATGCCGCAGAACTCATTACACATAACGGTGAATTCGCCTGATTCTTTGGGGACAATTTTTAGACCGTAATCGTATCCGGGAATGACCTGAAAATTGATGTTTACCGGATAAAGGCTGAAGCCGTGGTTGACATCACTCGATGAAAGGTGAAGCGTGTACTCCGTATTTTTTTTCAATTTAAGGACGGGGTACCAACTCCACATTCTCCCCAACATGTAAACTTCAGCGCCGGGGGGTGGGGCCACAACGGGGAAGCCTTTTTCCTCGCCGATTTTGTAATCGTTGACAAACCGTTCAACACGCTCGACATAATCCATAGGGGCGACCTTACCACGGATGCCGGAAGGATTTTGCCCTCCCTTGAAATGCCACAGGGGCATCATGGCAAACAGAATCATGCACCAGATAAAGGCAATGGTGACCCATTTTTTCTCCTGAGATCCTGCTTTTTTCCACCACACCCCCTTGGGGGCGATAATTGCTGAATGCATACGAAATCCTCCTTCAAATGAAATTAGGGGAGCTGGCTTTTGGGTAAGCTCAAAATTTCAACAAAACCCCAGCCCGTATAGAAAAGGAACATCACAAGAAGCCCCACCAATAAAAGGAAAAAGGGTTTGTCAAAAAGTCTTTGACCCAGGGGAATCTTTTCATCTTTGTTTTGGTTCATAATTTTTCCTTTGTATTTGCAGTTTTAAAGCCCGTTGGAATCTACTCATTGTGCAAGCAAGTTAAAACAAGTCCGGATAGTATGGATTTTTGTTTGTCTTCACAAGCTTTGTTCTGAATTTTTTGCCTGAGTGTTTTATGCCATGTCCTTGATGGGTTGTGGATATGACGCCGCTCATAATTAAATATAATTTTTGTTGAGTTTGTTTGTTACTCCTCACTATATAGGGCCTATGAAAATGATGACCAAAAAACCTCCCTTTTTAATGCTGAGTTTTTTATTTTTGATCGTGACCACGATGCTGTGGTGGGGCTTTGCCTTTTTGCCCTTGCCTGACAAGGCTCCCCCCTGGGTTACACAGGCCCGTGTGGTGTGTTTCGGTTTGTCCGAAAACGGGCTACCCCAAAACTATGGATGGCTGTTGCTGATTGGCGCCCCCTTGATGATGATGGCCGCTGTGTGGGTTCTATGGGGGCATGAATTAAAAGAAGTGAAAAATTATTTAAAGGCAAAAAAGAGAGTGGCTTTCTTAAGTTCCTTTGTTTTGCTTCTTTTTTTTGCTGAGGCTTATTTGATTGAACAAAGAATATCTGTGGCTCTTGGGGGTGTTTTTCGGAGCGAAACCTTAGATGAGGCGAAATCGGATTTGTCCGTTTATCCAAGATTTGATCAAATGGCTCCGGAGCTTGAACTTACCAACCAGGCCGGGCAAAAGATGAATTTAAAATCGGAAAAAGGGAAGGTGGTGTATGTCACTTTTGCCTTTGCCCATTGCCAGGCTATTTGTCCCACCTTGGCCAATACCTTAAAAAAAGTGCACCAAGACCTTGGCCCGGATCAATCCACGGTTTTTATCATTTCACTGGACCCTTGGAGGGACACGGTGGGGGCTCTTGCCAATATGCATCAGCAATGGGGCCTGCCACCCACCATGCACGTTCTTTCGGGTTCGGTGGAAGAAGTTAACCGCATTCTCGATGTTTATAAGGTCCCACGTTCTCGCGATGAAAAAACCGGCGAGGTTGTTCATCCGGCTTTGGTGAATGTGATCGATCCACAAGGAAGACTTGCCTATGTTTTTAATGGAGCGTCGACAGAGCTTTTAGTGAAGGCGGGGAGGGAAATCAAGTAGGGGCGATTCATGAATCGCCCTTACCAATCGCCCCTACAGAGGAAATGGAAAAGGCCCTTTGGCAGAAAGGGGCTCGATGTATTTTTTGCGAAATTCCGGGTCTTGCATGCGGCAAGACTTGGCGCGGTTACAATAAGGTTGTGAGCCGGTCATTTTATCCCACAAGGGGGCAATGGATTCTTCGGGAAATTTTCCAATGGTCAGCGGGGTAAAATCACACGGGCACATTTCACCAAATGCGGTCAGGTAAAATTGTGTGTTGGCCGCAAAGCAAAAGGCGCTGCCGCCCAAGCTTGTCATGGTTGATTGTGCAGAGATGCCAGGATAATTTGGCAGGGCCCTGTAATGTTTGACCAGCTTTGAAATCTGCAAGCGATCCGCCGGTGTCAAGCAGTATGAGGTGTCTTTAAGCCAACGCCCGCTGGGAATGGCATCAAAAAAAGTGACTTCATGGGCGCCATGGAGTTTTGCCAGTTCCATCATTTTTTCAAACTGGTTTTCCAAAAGATTTTGTCTACTTAAATGACTGGAGATCCCCGCCACCAAACCGGCTTTTTTCAGGTTTGCCAGCCCCGACAATGCTTTTCTAAAAAGATCTTTTCGTTTTCTGAATAAATTGTGGGTGAGGTCATCGGAAGTATCCAGGGAAACAAAGGCTCCCATGGCTCCGGCTTCTTTTAAGCTTGCGCAATTTTTGGGAGTTAAATACTCGCCATTGGTAAATAAAATCACCGTGGCTTTGTCCTTGGGCACTGATTTGATGAGCTCAAAAAGATCCCGTCGAAGCAAGGGTTCTCCTCCCAAAAGAATGAGGGTGGTAACTCCCAGTTCAACTGTTTGCAAGAAGGCTTCTTTCCATTGGGCGGTGGAGAGTTCCTTTTTTACACTCCGGTTGTGAAAAAAGGCGGAACAATGATCGCAGTCGCATTGGCATGTTTTTGTAAGAGCCAGTGTGGCCGTGGCGGGTCGTTTTTCTCCCTTGAATTTTCTGTTCAAGCGGCCTTCAAGGGAACGCACTCCCACAGGGGTTGCCAAGGGAGGTTGGTAGAGCGAGAAAACCGGGGATCCGCAGAAATGGGCAATGGGTTTGTAGCTATTTACTTTTTTAAGATAATCGCCAAGATAGTTTTTGTAAGGCAAAGAAAGGGGGGCATGCTCTTTAAGTGAAAGAGTTTTTTCGGAATAGATAATTTCAAAAGGGGACGGCATGTTCATTGGCTCATCATGAATTTTCCTGCCCCCTCATCAAGCAAAACAAAAACAATGCGCCTTTTTTGAACATTGATCTTTTGCGCAAAAGAATAAGTAGGCAGGGCTTTATTTCCGGGAAACAGGTTTGCTTCTAACCCATATTCCCCGGGATTCAAGCGGATTTCTTTGTCAAAATGCATGGGGTGATCCCCACGCGCCGAAATGGGAGTCAGGGTTTGATCGTGAATTTTTTTGCCGTCAAGCAAGATGGTCAGTGTGTAAGGGAAAGCCTCTGTCTGGCAAAATTCCTTCTGACGCATGTGAAGGGGGATGGTTCTTAGTTCATCATCGCTATAAGCCCGGCAGGTTTTAATGACATTTTTTGTGATGCGGGCTGTCACCCTCATTTTTCCGTTTCCTTCTTCTTTTCCAACCCAAATCGATCCCAAGTAGGAGAACCCAAGGCCCAAAAGGAGGGTGACCAGAACAGCGGATAAAAGAAGAAAAGACTTTTTCATTTAGATCTCCATGGCACATTCTTTTTCCGGAAGTTTGGACATGTCGGGGGAATGTTTTTGTTTTATTTTTTCGGAAAACATTTTCAACTCTTCCATGGCACGCAAGGTTTCCATGCAACCAAAAGGACTGACACAAACCAGATCGCGATCGATCGTGGGATTTAAGGAAGATTCATGTCCTTGATAAAGGCGCGCCATGAGCCATTTGGGGCCTTCGCGATTGATGCAATTGCGCGGAGGGCACGAGACAATAAAAATACCGGCAATACCCCGTTTTAATGCGTGTTCTAGGCAAGCCGAATGGAGCCCTCCTGCGCATGAGATGGTATGAAACAGAAAACGGGGGTTTCTCATCATACTTTCCGGCCACGCAATACTTTGCTGGCACCCCATCACCAGGATGGTTTCTTTTAAACGGATCTTGTTTTTCAGCAGATTTTCCATGTCTCTTATTTGGTCCCTGCCCGTTCGTCCTGCCGGACCCACTCCCATGGGGTCACAAGCGGCTGCACAGATGCCGCAACTTACGCAATGGCTGGGGTCTACCTTGGCCACGAACGCGGACCCATGGCCTATAGAGCGTGGCACCATGTCAATGGCATCAAAGGGGCAATCTTTGTAGCATGAGGTGCATCCGGTACACGATTTTTCATGAACAAAGGATTTTGCCGGTTGCTTTTCAGGGCTTGGCTTAAACAGCCATGGAACGGCAATAAAAAGACTGCTCGAAAAAATAAACAGGCTTAAAGAAGCAAGAGATGAAAGTTTGATGGAAAGCGGCAGCCAAAAGGTGAAGAAAAAATTGAAGGGGAAGCGGGTGATCATGGCGTGGGGATCGGCATTGGGAGCTAGCGGAGTCGGAAGAACCACAGCCACTAAAAGGAGCAAACTCAATAACCCCCACATGAGTTTTTTGGGAGGAAGTAGTGCGGGCCTGGCTAGTTTTGATGTGTGAAGCCATAAAAGAAGTCCCAAGCCCAAAGGAAGGGAAATGTGGATAAAAAGAATCGCAAAGAAAAAGGATCGCGAGAGGGGTAGGGGTCCATTGAAGGTGGATGAAATGGGTTCGGAGAACAAGGGTAATAAATCGAGGAGCCGGGCTATTTCAGTTGAAAGGACTTTGCTGTGAATGTCGGAAACAAGCATGAAGCCGGTAATTCCGGTAAAAAAGAGGGTTCCCAAAAGGAGGATGCCTGAAATCCATGCCAAAGTGCGGGCCCCCCAGAGCCTTTTTTGCATGAACATGCGCAGCATATGGTAGCCTGCCATCACCACGGAGCCATCAGCCGCATAGCGGTGAAGCGGTCGAATCCAGGCTCCCAGCCAAATCTGGTTTTGTATTCTTTCAACCGATTGGTAGGGAAGGGCCACCTTGTAGAAAAATACAAGGTAAGTTCCTGTGGCAATGGCCACCAACAAAAGAAAAATGGCGATGACCCCGCTTTGATAAAGCGGGTTGTAACGCCAGGTATAAAGGCGATCAAAAAAATAGTCGATGCGGCTGAAAAGTTTCACCTTTTAAAATTCCTTCTTTAGTTTTTCAGGAATCAATTCGGCAATACGGGCAAGGCCTTCTTCCTGGAGAAGGGGAATTCCCAGGGGATTAAGCAAGGTCACCCCCGAGGTATGGTTAAAACCACCTTCTGGAATGGACCGGTAAGTAAAGCCAAGAAGGGCGGCAATATCACGAACCTCATTTTTTTCCGGGGAAGCCAATTTCCATCGAGAAAGATCCAGTTTATGTTGCAAGGCCAGCTTTTTTAAAACGGCGGGCGTGTCATTTTCCGGATCAAAACTGATAAGGAGAATACGTGTTTTCAAACGAGTTTTTTCATCAAGGGCGGCATCCATTTTTTTAAGTGCATCAATAAGAATGGGGCAGGTGTAATTGCATGAAGCATAAAATAGGCTCATCACCACATACTGACCCTTGTAAACATCGAGCCCCAGTTTTTTTCCATCCTGATCTGTCAAATGGATACTCAGACCGTAAATGGAATCATCTTCCGAAAGCTTTTCGGAGCTGGCGATACTTTCCTTTTCAAGCAACAAGAACAGGGATAAAACCAGAAGGATTTTTTGAAATAATTTTTTCATTTTATACCTCAAGTTATACCTTACAAATCTTTGGCGCACCTAAACCCCAAATTGGAAGTGGTGTAGGTTGCTTTTAAGGATGTCCTGAAAGCAATACGCATAAAACTGGCGTAGTCATCCTTTTCGGTGGCGACGAGCGCCCCAGCCCCGCAAAAACGGTTTTTATCAGGGCTTGTGGCATTTTCACGATTGTCGCTAGAAATAAGGCTGCTGTTGAAGTCGAGAACCCATTCCCAAACCAAACCATGCAGGTCATAAAGGCCCCAGTAATTGGGTTCTGATTTTCCCACTTCGGGAAGTTCTTTGGGGGCTGGCCTTGTGTACCAGTCCAGTACATGAGTTCTCCATTCCATGTCCTTTCGGGCATTGGCCTGCCTGGGACTTGCCTGGGCGGCATATTCCCATTCATTTTCCGTGGGAAGCCGTTTGTCTTGTGCCTGGCAATAAGCTTTGGCAGCAAACCAGCTGATCTGAGTGACAGGTTGGTCGGGTTTGGCATTCCCCAGGGAAGATGGTGTTTGCCAATAAGAAAGATAGCGTGCGTCAGCGAAGATTTTTTTTATTTTGTCGCGCCTCCAAGAGGGATTTTGTTTTACAAAACTCAAGAACTGAGCATTGGTTACCTGCGTTTTGTCCATCCAAAAACTTTTGACCGGGATTTCTTTTTCCTTGGGAGATGGGGGGTAGAAGGGGACGAGAATGCCGCCTTCTACCCTGACCATTCCTTCCCCGGCTTGTGGGTTTGCCAAAACTTCTCCACAAATCATCCAAATGCAAACCCCGGCAAGCCAGGCAATGAGTTTCATATTATTTTGCTGCTCCCGGGGGCCGCTCGGTGTTTTCACGCACCGCTTTTACCTCATTGGTTGAAACTTGGCCACCCCGATTCCCCCATGAATTAAGAACATAGGTAAGAATATTGGCAATTTCATCATCGTTTAACTGACTCATCGGGGGCATGACCGAGTTATATTCCTTACCATTGACTTTGATAGGTCCGGTTAATCCGTTTAAGGGGATACCAATCAACCTTTGCTTGTCACCATTGACGATATCTGAACCTGCCAATGGGGGAAATACGGCGGGTAATCCTTCTCCATTAACCTGATGGCATATGGAGCAATTGCCCATGAACAGGTTTTTGCCAGCGGCAATTTGCATTTCTTTGGTAAGGGTTCCCTTTTCAGAGGCTTCAGCCGCCTTGGCCACAGCTTTTGTGGGTTCGGCCATATCCGCCAGATAAACGGAATCAACTTCCTTGCCTGAATAAACGGCCTTGTTATCCGGGCCATCGATTTTCATCATGCCCAGGGCGCCTTTGTTGAAGGTGCGGAAAATGGAATGGTCGACCAGAATATAAGTTCCGGGGACTTCGGTTTTGTATTCAACAATGGATGAACCCCCCGCGGGCACCAGAGTTGTCTGCACATTTTCCTGATAATGGGTTCCGCCTTCGTTGTAAACCTTGTCAAACACCTCGCCAATGACGTGGAAGCTGCTGACCAGATTGGGGCCCCCGTTTCCGACAAAGAGGCGGACGGTTTCGCCCACTTTGGCTTTAAGGGCCTTGTCTCCCACAAGCGAACCTTCAGCTCCGTTAAAAAGAACATAGGTGGCGTTTTCTTCAATGGCTTTTTGCATGTCGAAGGGTTGATGACCTTTTTCGCGGTACTTGCCCACGGTGTAGAAATCACCCTGCATCACGTAATATTCCTTATCCACCGGGGGAAGTCCTTGCGGGGGTTCAACCAAAATCAAACCGTACATTCCATTGGCGATGTGCATGCCCACGGGGGCTGTGGCACAGTGATAGACATATAAACCTTGATTTAAGGCTTTAAAAGTAAACTGCGATTCATGCCCAGGAGCCGTAAAAGAACTGGCCGCACCACCACCGGGGCCGGTGACGGCGTGCAAGTCAATATTGTGTGGCATTTTGCTGGAGGGATGATTTTGAAGATGGAACTCAACGGTGTCTCCCTGGCGTACGCGGATGAATTTTCCCGGTACTTTTCCACCAAAAGTCCAAAAGGTATATTCCACGCCATCGGAAATGGGGAGATTGACCTCTTTGACTTCCAAATGGACAATCACTTTGGCCGGGTGATCCCGTTTAATGGGCGGAGGAACATTGGGTGCATCGGTGAGAATGGCTTCGATGGGTTCCCCTTTGGGTGGCCCAAAATCACCTTTTGCGGATCCTCCTGTTTCTTGACGTGAGCCAGAACTGCAACCGGCAATCGCCAGTAACAATGCCAAGCTCCCTAAAATAGTAAATGGTTTCTTCATAAGTTCCTCCATGGGTTATTAACCATGACCTGTGCATCCGCAACAAGTTGGTTTTGGTTTGCCTTCCCCTAAATAAATTTTTTCCAGATTGTGAACATCTTCACACAAGGTTTCAATTTTTTTCGTTAGCCCTTTTTCTTTTTCCAGTGCCTTGAACTCACGATCCAATTCTTCTTGATGGCTTTGGGTAAATAAACGCTCTGCCCATGGTAAAAGCAAGGTATCTTCCTTAAAAATATGTTCGCTTAAAAGGCCCATAAGGTTTCTGGCTTGAGAGACAAATTTTTTGATGGTCTCAGATGATTGAAATTCGGAATGGGCCAGTGCATCGGTCATGGCCTCCACATAACTACGCTGCAAAAGATGTTCCTCCAAAATTTCTTCGATCTGTTTGCCATTCTTGGGCATTCCTGTTTTGTCAAGAAAGGGGAGCAAGACATCTTCTTCTTTGGCGTGATGAAAGGCATCGGCGTAATCGGAAATAAAACGGATGATGGTTTTGAGATGGTCGATGGGAATTATTTCTTCCTTTTTCAAACGATTGCAAATTGTATCCAAAAGATGAAGAACTTTGAGTATTTTTTTGTGTTCCTCTCTTAAGACTTCTGTTCCCTTCATGGGGACCTCCTTGACGCGGTTACGCGCTTTAGCAGGAGCAAACATAAAGGAAGGGCCCATCAAGAGGTCATGATTCACATCATATGAATGCAAGATTTATAGTAGATTTTTAAGTGTCGAGATTGGCGGCTTTGCGAAGGGCGGGAATGCTGGGAATTTCAATGTATTTGTCCTGCGTATCAACAAGGTTTTGCTTGGACCAAGTGCTTAGGGTACGAATGACAGTTTCCACAGTTGACCCCACACGATCGGCAATGTCTTGGCGGGTAAGGGGGATGGGAATGCGGCTTGTTCTGCTGAAGTTTTTTTGGATTCTTTCCAGAAGATCAATCAGGAACCAGGCAATGCGCTTTTCAACGGCATCATAGGAAAGGACGCGGTCACTATGGGCTTGTTGCATGCGTTCGCTCATTTGGGCAATAAGTATTTGCCCGACCTTAGGATGTTTGAGGAAGAGTTCCTGGAAATTTGTGGTTACTATTTTCATGATGGTGCTCTGTTCCAAGGCAATGGCGTTTACCGGATAATATCCCCCTTGCATGGCCACGGGGGCCCCAAACATTTCTCCCCTTAAAAGAAGATGCACGATTCTTTCTTTGCCATCGGGATGGGCTCGCACCAGTTTAACGCTGCCGGTAAGGATGATGTAGACATCGGTGGCCGGATACCCCGCTGAAAAAAGCAGTTCCCCTCGTTGAAAATGGGGGAAAGCACATTTTTGCGCAAGCATTTCCAATTCATTTTTTTCAAGCCCTGCAAAAAGCGGAAGGGCTTTCATGATGTCGATGATTTTTTGGTTCATGGTGATTCAAAAAGTGTTTGTATGGAACTCGTTAACCTATCAAGCCCCTTTTTCTTTTGTTTTCCAACATACCAGCTTCCAAAGCAAGCGGCGACAATGCCCCCGATCAGGTTAAGAACAAGGTCCCACATGGTGTTTTCCAGGCTGTATTGAGTATTACGTCCAAAAATTTTGTCTATGGCAAACTCTCCCATTTCCCAGAAAGTCCCGATGGCTACAGCAAAGACAATGGTGAAATAGGCTATTAACGGAAGGGATAAAACAATCTTGGAGGACCAGTGAAAAGTGAAAATAGTCACAAAAGCAATGAGGGCAATAAGGCCCGTACCATAAAAATGCATGAGTTTGTCAAAATACCAATGGTGATCATAGTAGCGAAGAATCTCCCCAAAAAAAACATGCAGGAACAGGGCCATGGTAATGAAAAGATCAAGGCTGAAAGGAAGGATGACGCGAAAGCGCCTATACCAGTAAGCGGGTAATAGTGAAATGGTGACGGCACTTAGGGCGGCAAATACAAAAAGATAATCGCCCACGTATAAAGAGTAGGGGATTGCGGCTAAAAGCCCCATTTTTAAAAGCCATGAAACTGTTGCTTTAATGGAATAGGCATTTTTGACCATGGAACCGCGTTTTTCCTTTATGAAGAAAGTTTTGTCAATAAGCGGTTAGCGGGCCAGGATTTTTTTTGAAATTTTTTTGAGCAGATTCCCGGCGCTTTCTCCCGATTTAAGGCTGTAATAAATAAACTTGGCGGGGCCGGTCATGTATTCTTTGATGGGGCTGTTGGAGGCAAGGGATGCGTTATGGTGTGCCAGGAGATAGGTTTGGGCGTCTTGGGTGTATTTTTCACAAAAATAAGGACAGTAATGGGTGTTGCATAGCGAAGGCGCCTGGCGAAGTTTGAGATTGTGATGAAGAATGTTTCCAAAAACTTCGGAGGACCCGCATCGCAAAACGGTGCCATTGGCCGTGATGGCCACAAATTTAAACCCGGCAGAACACGGTTTTGTGCGGTAGTCCGGAATTCCTTCCAAAAATTTTTCATCTGAAAACATGTCCGCCGTGGGAAGTTCCGGCATGTGTTCAAGAAGAACTCGATAGTGAGCCCGGGCGGCCTCAAGATGTTTTTTGATGATTTCTTTTTCCTGGGGTGTGTAGTCGTTGGGGTAGTTTTTTCCTTTGTAGGCGCCGCGCATGACCTTGGGGATAACAAACAACCCCCTTTTCCCAAATTGGGAGGCGGTATCCTCTATGCTGGCAACCATTTGAGGGTTCATGACCGCTGAAACAAGAAGCGGGAACCCCTGATTTTGAAGCAATTTGGCTCGGGCAATAAAAGGTTCGAGCTGGTTTCTTTTTTCCCGTTCGTGCAAATGGAGGGCGGCATTGATAAAATTTATTTTTGCGGGGTTTACTTTTCCTGCGAATTCTTCAATGCATTTATTGGAAAGATTTGAGTTGATCGAAATGAAATGTTTTTTGGTCAGCTCATCACATAAGCGAACAAAGTCCGGATAGAGGGTGGGTTCCCCCCCTGTAATATGGATGAGCCATTTTTTGCCTGTTTTGTTAAACCCTTCCGCCCATTGTTCGGGGCTGGCATGGGTTTTTATTTTTACCGAACGTTCCTGATCGTCAAAATAACAGTAATCACACCTGAAATTACAGGTGCGCAGCAGGCTCCAGTCGGCTTCGATGTCATATTGGTGGGACGATGAGGGCAAAAAACTCTCCTTTAAATGAAACTTCTTTGTAAGGCAAAGAAACAAATAGAGACATGATCTAAATCATAGGGGGATGACTTGAGATTTTCTTTTTGATTTAAAAAATAACTTGTAAATGGGCTTTTTTACCTTCATATTTTTTTCCTAATTTCATTTTTGGAGGAAAATATGCTCAAAAAAATCACACTGACATTTGTGTTGTGTTTATTAGGAGGTTTTATGGCAGAAGCGGCCATTGTCACTACACCCACAGGGTTAAAATATGATGACGTGAAACCGGGCACGGGAACCGAGGCCCTTAAAGGGAAAACGGTTTCGGTTCATTACACGGGTTGGCTGGATGCGAATGGACAAAAAGGAACCAAGTTTGATTCATCGGTAGACCGCGGGCAGCCCTTTCAGTTTTTCTTGGGCGGTGGCCAGGTGATTGCCGGTTGGGATGAAGGCGTTGCCGGCATGAAGGTGGGCGGCAAACGAACCCTGATTATTCCCGCCAATCTCGGCTATGGGGCCAGGGGTGCCGGGAGTGTCATTCCTCCCAATGCCACGCTTATTTTTGAAGTTGAGCTTTTGGATGTGAAGTAATCAGACAAATCTTCTTTTTTCTGGACCATTTTTTGATTTCCGCCTCGCGTTTAAGCGCTTTTGATTTGGTGCGATGGGCTTCGTGATAGAGCAGCGCTTTAAAACCGAAGGCCCGCACAAATTTGGAGCCTGTGCCATGCGCATGCTGCTTCATGCGGCGTTCCAAGTCGGTGGTGTAACCCGTGTAGTATTTGCCATTGGCCGATTCGAGAATGTAAATAAAATGTTTGGGCATGGTTTGTGGTTTTAATATAAACCGTTCGTTTCCAACAACAAACAATTTTAACTTTAGGGAGGATAAAATGACTCTAACCAAACAAGGTATGGTGGATTTGTTTCAGAAGCATGTGGATGCGGAACTGCAAGCGGATCTTGAAACAACCATGGCGACCATGACGGACAACCCTCATTTAATGAATATCCCGGTGATGATGGGTGGTGTTGGAAGGGAAGGGGTGAGAAAATTCTATGGCAATCATTTGGTGGGGAAATTTTTTCCGCCGGATGTCGAAATGATTAATGTGTCGCGCACCGTGAGTGAAGACCAGATTGTGGAGGAATTGGTCATCAAATTTACACACACAACCTGCATTGATTGGATGTTGCCGGGTGTTGCCCCCACACATAAGAAAGTTGAAATCGGGTTGGTGGTGGTCGTCAAATTTGAAAACGACAAGATTGCCCATGAACATATTTATTGGGATCAAGCCTCTGTCTTGGTGCAAATTGGATTACTTAATCCGAAAAATTTACCCGTGAGCGGTGTCGAGGGCGCTCAAAAGATTTTGGATCCCAATCTGATGTTACGGTTTATCAATTCTTAAAAGTGGCTTGTCTCCGAGTTCTTTATTTTACCCGCACATATTCCATGGTCCCACAAAAATACGCTCCAAAACGGCAGACCCGGCGGAAGTCACTTCGTATTCGGTATAGAGTTTTTCATTTTTTTTTCCGAACATGGAAGTGGTGGTTACCCACCGTCCCTCCAGGCTTTTAATACGTTGCAATTCCGGAGAGCTGGTGTCGGCTGGAATGTTTTCGTGTGCGTAAGCCGATGTTAAAAGGCCAAACATAAAAATCAAACCAACCATAATTTTTTTGATGAAGTGGTTCATAAAACTCCTTAAGCGGGAGCGATCACAACCAGGGAAGACATGGTTTTTTAGTAGGAAATGGCCCTAGCCCGAATAATAGACTTAAAAGAGGGATTGTGTTCTTCACTGTCTTTGTCCTATAGGCAAGGCTGTTCGAAACAATAATGAACATGAAGGAGGAAATTATGGTTACTGAAAGCTTAGAAAAGGGTTACAGCAAGGAAGAAGAATATTTCTATAGGATGAACAAGGCGCTGATCGATAAAAAGCGCAAAGAGTTGGACACACAACAGGAAGGGCAAGCCGCTTTGGAAACTCAGGCCTCTTATTGGATGAAATGCCCCAAATGCGGCGGAAAAATGGCTGAAATCGAACTTGCTGGAATCAAGGTGGATCGTTGCGGAGGTTGTGAAGGCATCTATTTTGATCATGGGGAACTTGAGATCCTTATGGAAAGCCAGGAACCGAAAGGTTTCTTGGGCGCTATGAAGCGTCTTTTCCGTTAGAGATAAAATAAAAATATATAACACTGACAATCCTTTAAGGAGGAAACTATGAATGGAAACAATAATGATGAAATTGCCGAACTACTCAACCATATTAAAAAGTTCATCCCCAATGGAAAGAAAAAACTGATCCTTGTGGCTCTGGCTTTGGGCATCGTTATTGCCATAGTCAAATCGATCACGGTCATCCCTGCGGGGCATGTGGGATTAAAGGATTTCTTTGGGAAGGTCTCGGATAAGACGCTTTCCGCTGGATTGCATCTGGTCAATCCCTTGCTCAAAATCCATACGTTTTCGATTCGGACACAAGAGGTGACGGAGCAGGCCAATGTCCCTTCCAAAGAAGGTTTGAGTGTTCATTTGGATGTTTCCCTCTTATCCAGCCTCAATCCTCAGAAGGCAGCCCAAGTTTACAAGACGATCGGGCCCGACTATATTCGAGTGGTGGTGGTTCCCCAACTTCGATCAGTTATCCGCGGGGTGACGGCCGGTTACGAGGCGAAGGCCCTTTACACCTCGGAGCGTGAGGCGATCGCCAACGAGATGTTCTCCCATTTGCAAGGACCCCTCTTAGAGCGGGGGATCACCGTTGAAAAAGTCCTTTTGAGGAGTGCGACCCTTCCCGCGATTCTCGCAACGGCGATCGAGAAAAAGTTGGAGGCGGAACAACAGTCGGAACAGATGAAGTTCGTTCTTAATAAAGAGACCCAAGAAGCTGACCGGAAAAGGATTGAGGCCCAAGGGATCGCCGATTTTCAAAGGATTGTCACCACCGGGCTTAATGATTTATTTCTTCGCTGGAAGGGAATCGAAGCCACCTCAAAGCTCGCCGATAGTCAAAACAGCAAGGTGGTCGTGATTGGAAGCGGAAGGGACGGATTGCCAATCATTCTCGGAGGACAGAATTAAAATCCATTTTTTTCCAAGAGCTGGGTGATCTGAGCGATACGGGTCGGGAGGGCGGAGATCTCGGGACGCCTTAAGGGTTTTTCCGAACAGACGGAACAGAGAAATTCAGACCAGAAATTCAGACAGAAATTCAGCAGCAGAGAGAAATTCAGACGAGAGAAATTCAGACCAGGAAAGAAATTCAGACAGAAATTCAGACGGAGGAAAATTTTAAGTTTTAAAAATTAAAGACTTATGTATTTTTTTAATTTCTCAAGCTTACTCCGTATGAATTTCTGTCTGCTTGTGGACAAGGGAGCCTTCGCTTGCTAGAGGTCCAGATGGAAGGGAAAAAGCGGATGAGTGCCGCGGAATTCCTGGAAGGACATGCGCTAGAAAGGCCGGCCCTCGTTGCGTCGATTCGAAAAACGGATTGAATAAATTCATGACCCTTAAAACCATACGTAGCGACGTCGTTCTGCAACCTCCAACAAGCTTCACCTCCTTTTGGCCCAATAAATTATTCGTGATGGAACATACAGATCATTACACCTGCTCCGTGCATGACGGTTTTCTCTAATTTTCTCTAATTTCATTATGGACCAATTTCAATTTCCTCTCCCGAACTGACAGCTCTTGATGTGCTGACCTTTGAAAACGTAAAGGTGGGATTAGAGCCATGATTTTTCAAAACGCATTAATCCTGAAGCAGCATTTTCATTTCCCCTACAAAGTCATTTCCCAATTCTTCCCAAACAGCCTTTCCATTTTGTTTTAAAATAAATTACCAAATGTTGTTGACAGAATACTACATGTTGTAATAATAAAACAACATTAGAAAAAGATTTAAAATGAAAAATAATATTACTCTTTATGAAGCCATTGAACTGCGTGCTGAGATGGAGGCGAGGATCAAGACAATGGAATCGCTGCGGCCAGAGCGTGAAGAACGTGGTTTTTTTCGTGATAGTGATGCAGAGGTTCAGGCAGCATTAGGTTTTGATCTTGCCAGTATTGAAGCTGAAATTGAGCGTTTTAAAATGCTTCGAAGAAAGCTCAATGCTGTCATACAGGAGGCAAATCATAAAATTAAGGTGGAAGCTGATTGCCAAACACTCTCACTTGCCGAGGCACTCGAGTTGCGTAAAGAAACTAACGAAAACATCGGACGTTTATCTGCTGAACTCCGACATGCGGCCTGGCTTCGTGTTATTCACAAGGAAGAAAGAGATGTCGTGCGTAACCCAACCCGTTCATTCGAACTTGTAAAGAATTTATTGGAGGAACATCGTCTTCGTTTTCGAAGTCTTGTAGCGGCAATTCATGATGCGAACCACCAAACGAGTGTCAACTTCTATGAACAGTGATTGATAAACCAGGAAAAGCGGGACGTGTGAGCAAGTGGTGCGTTTTGGAAGAAAGTATTCGACCAATCGAGCCCCGGGCCACGAACCCGGATATTCGTAGTGGCCATGCCGTCTAACCACTTTAAATAAAGGCGGAGCGTTTGAAGGGCGCATTCCCTAAATGGTGAAGCCTAGCTTGTGTAACTTGTTTAACGCAAAAGCATGCGCACTCAATACCTATTAACCTTTGGCTCAACGTCCCACTTTTCCTTGTTTAGAAGAGCGATTGATTAAAGAAGATAGGTGATAAAAATATGAAAGATAATCTAGCTATTTTTGAAAACTATCAAATCCGTCGGCACTATGATGAAGATCACGATGTTTGGTATTTTTCAGTTGTCGATATTATACAAGTTTTGATTCAGCAACCTAAGTTTCAGGCTGCCCGCAATTACTGGAAAGTACTTAAAAATCGACTTGTTAAAGAAGGTAGCGAGTCGGTTACAAAATGTAACCGACTGAAGTTAGAAGCAGCTGATGGTAAAAAATACTTAACCGATGTGGCTAGCCCCGAAACTCTACTTCGAATCATGCAATCTGTTCCCAGTCCCAAGGCTGAAACCATAAAACTCTGGCTAGCAAAAGTGGGTAATGAGCGGATGCAAGAAATGGCGGACCCATCAAGATCTCTCGATCGAGCACGTGGGACTTGGAAAAAACATGGCCGCAGCGAAAAATGGATACAGCAGAGGATGATGGGTCAAGAGACACGCAATAAACTCACCGATTACTGGAAAAATAACGATGTTAAAGAAGGGAATGAGTTCGCGATCCTTACCAATATCATTCATCAAGAATGGTCAGATATTTCTATCAGAACCCCGCTGAGGACCACGGGCGTAAGCCCGTGGGTGAAAGCGGGTA
>MGPH01000031.1 GCA_001797365.1 Deltaproteobacteria bacterium GWA2_45_12 | reverse complement strand
ATCAGAACCCTATTCAATACCAGGTGAGGTCATCTTGCAATTTCAACTAGCTTTAGCATTCATCCGCCCTGGGGTTTATACATTGATGTCACAGGTATCCGACCTTCCTTTGGAATTACAGAGGGAACTTGTTTTTAGGGGCTTTCAATCTTCTGACGAAATTACCCCCATGGGGGCCTTTGCTCCGGTGGAGGATCGTTATGATGATGGCCGGAGGACCCTCCAAATTCATGGCCAGCATCGATCCCTCTTTGTACGCGTGGATGGGGATGGTTCTGTGCGTTTTTTTTCGCAACCCAATTTTCAAAATCCTTACAAAATTTTTATTCCGCAGTTTTCCTCTTGGTTGGAAAAGGGTTGGCCTGAAGGCCTTGTTAAGGCTGAAAACAAGGGGCGTGATCTGGGTTATAAAGGTTTTGTGCAGGCCATGGGGGCTCATTTGGACCCCGATGATGTGAGTATGGCTTCAGAGATGTTTTTTCTGCCGATAAGGCATCCGGCAAAGCATTTCTTGGAAAGAGTTTCCGTTAATTTTAAATCCGAAGTCGATCAGGCTGAAAAAATACAGGATGTTGAGGAACGAAAAAAGGTGCTCGGGCCTATTTATGAGAAACACCGGGAGTTTTTCCGTGGAATGAAATCGGTGGGGACTTATTATGACGCGGGGTTTCGCATGGCGGAAAACTTTCCCCATTTTTTGAAGAAAAGTGTCAAATTTCTCTATTCAGCTTCGGGGTATAATGTGGCGGCCTTGGCCACAGGCATGGCTTTGCTCGATTGGGGGGCGCCTTCTGTTGATTTTGTTTTTACAGAAATGGATGCCGACTCTCCTCATGCAGCCAATCGCGTCCTTAAGGCCTGGATCAAAGACAATCCGGACATACTGGCATTTTCGTCGAAATGGGAGGGTGAGGAATCGCGGAATGGCGGAAGACGAATGAAAGTGATGCTTACCTACAAAGGAAAACCCATCACGCTCCATTTTGCCATCGGTGACAGCCCGGACGGACTTTATTTCGATCCACGCGATGCCCAAGAAAGCGATGTTGCGATCGTTCATGACGCTTATAGTGATGTCGGATATACGGATGCCCTTTTATTAAAACAACTTCTTCCTTCCTTCTGGACGGATCACCCCTCCCACGATTCTCCCAAGGCGATTCTCATCACCAATGAGCTTGATTCCGACCGCTGGGATCAGGAGGGCGGATTGGAAAGCATTCTTCCAACTCGCGGCATCGTCATCGGCGGAGAGTTTGGCCATGGGGATTGTTATCCCATACGCAACGATGTGCTTGATGGTTGGTGCATGCCCGAAGTGGGGCGTTCCCATCATAAGAGTGCCGTCATTGTCTCCACCGGACATCCGTTGCTAAAAGACCTTCCATCGGAGGAGGTGGAACTATTCGTCGATTTTGCCCAAAAGGCAGGGGGGGAATCTGAAGTCAAGCGCGTGTTTGGCGGTATTCCCATGTACGCCGGAAAGAGAATGAATGATGATGTGAAATCGCTTTTGGCATGGGCCTCTCACAAACTGGATCAATTAGGCGATGACGATCGCTATTATTTGGCCTTGGTGGCCGCAAGACTCGTGGTGCGGTATTTTGTGGATACAACCTTAAATACAGCCAGAGAAAATAATAGATTTCTTCGGTTTATTCCCAAACCCTTACAAGCTGCCATGGTTCAGGCTCTGGCCAAGGAAGGCCTTATTCCCAAACCCCGTTTTTCCATTTTTACCCAATGGGCCGATCCAAAAAAACATGGGGAGCGGAAAGAATTTTTGGAAAAACTGGATAAAGTGCTCAAGAAAAGACAGGGAATAAAGACGGAAGGATGATTTTGTTAAAATATCTTCACTGGCAACCCACAATCAACCGCAGACCGGCGCTGGGCTTCATCTAGTGTGATGAAAAAATCCAATCTCTCGTTTTGCATGAACCAAAGGGCCGTGCGCAAATGCGCCAAATCGCTGGAACGAGGGGTTTGAACAGGAGGAAAAACATTGGTAAGGCAAAGTTCCAAATTCAGGTTTTTCAATTTAAATACTTCAATGTCTGCTTTAATCTGAGCGATGGATTCAGAATATTGTTCAGGGCTAATTTTTCGCTCACGGCTGAGCCTTAGTATATTTCTTTCCGCTTCGAGGATGAGCAGAACGCTTGAAATGATTTTTTTGCCTTGAATGAAATCCCAGAGAGCGTGCCCTTTTTTCCCTTCCAAAAGGATAGCGATGTAGGCTGATGTATCAAGATAAATAATAGCGTCACTCATTTAAGTGATTCCGTCCCGGTCTTCTGATAAGTATTTCAAGCTTAAACCCCCAAGGCCTCCTTTAATGACACACTTCAAGGTTCCCTTTCCATAACGGGAGCCGATATGAAGGTCTTGGGTATTTGAGCGAACCAAAGTGATGTAAGGTTTATTATATTTTGTGACTTGGATAGATTCCCCTTTAGCCGCTTTTTCAGCCCAGCCAGAGAGGTCTTCTTTGAGTTGTTTTAAGGTGACCATTTTCATGTTTAATAAAGTACTCTATAAAGATCTTTTTATCAATATAAAAAGTACTTTTTAGGGATCTTTTTTGGTTCATAAAATCTTCGAATCTTCCAAAAAATAGCACAGAAATTGCTTAGTTAGCTTGCGGGGGAGTCTCGATTCTCAAGGTGAGTCTATAACATATTGGAATTATTTTACTTTATTTTGAAGGGGGAAAAATTTGATCCCTTTCAAAATGAAAAAAAGAACAGGGAAGCCAAGGACTTGACGTATGGCCGGTATTAAACTCGACATGCTTTTAAAGAATCTTCGCCAAGAATTGGGTGAGGCGTTTGATGAAAACGTCGAGGCGGAACTGCGTCAGGCATTCGAAAAAGCAGCGGGAACGGATCAAGAAAAGGCGGAATTGTCGGAAGATGAGTGGAATGAATTGGCCGGCTCAGAAACCTTTCAGCATTTATTTCAATCGGACAGTTTTGTGGGGAGTGAAGATAAGGCGGAAGTTTTGCGCGATCGGGTGATGAATATTACGCAGCAGAGTTTGAGACAGGCAGATACAGGGTTTTTAACACGGATATCCCGATTTTTCACAGGTGTGGCAAATCTGGGAAGGACGGGGAAAGAGACGCCGATCAAAACAGTGGATGATCGGCTAAACGAAGTGAACCAACGCCTGCAGATGTTACTGGCGCAGCGGATACCGATAATGTTTGGGGGCGAAGGTGGGGGATTGGTAAGAGGATTGATCCAGGCACCCGACTTTGAGTCGTTCATGAATGATTTTGTGGCGTGGTATGCCGGGATCGATCAGGTTCACTATTCATCGCCGTACGTGGGTTTGGTGCGAAGTGAAAAATATCAACCATTGATGAGGTTGATTTATGCAGGGGGTGAAAAATATCGTGCGGAGATGGAAGGACAACGGGTGAAGGAAGAACGGGCCGGGATGAGTTTGGAAAAGAAATTGCCATCGGTAAGCGAGGTGGAGGCGTTGCATGAGGAGTTCCGATTGGAATGGGTGGCATGTGACGAAGATGAGGCTGTACGGCATATATTGGAAAGCAGAAGAGACGATCGGATGGAATTGATAGGAGATGATTTAGGGAATTTATACGAGGCTTATGAGAAAACTTTTAAAGAACATGCCAAGGCGTTGAGAGGAGAAAATCAGGAGAAAATTGATGGTCTAGAGATAAAGTGGGTGGGTTACGTTAATGCAATGATGAGAGGGATGGAGGCATTGATAGCATATGTAGATAGGGAAGAATTGCCGATAAAGATACAGTGGATTGGAGATTTTAAGGTATGGAAAGCAAGAGTAAATCAACAACAAGCATTGCCTGCAGAAGGAAAGAAGTTTGTGGCCTTGATAGTGACGTTGTTAGGAGAGATTCAGAGATACCAAGACAAACAAACGCAGGCAGATGAACAATTGTTTCGGAAGACGGGAGGGTCAAAAACGTTGACCCTATCAAATGGGAAAACCGAGCAAGTGAATTTGGGAAAATACACGGGGATTTTGGAAAGATATGGAGAGGGAAGCGGTCCAATCGGCGAGATCAAAATGCAGCTGGCAAAGCTTGTGTTGTTTGCGCTCAATGATGAGCGATGGAAAGACTTGGATTATACACCCATAGAACGAGCCGATATCCAGGCCTCCATCACCTATTGGGTGGATACCCATTTGCGCCATGCAGACCGCATAAAGACACATCGGAATTTGCAGAGATTTTTTGTCAATCACTTAGATCCGTTTGTACATCGCTTCAATGGGTTGATGGTTTGGGACAAGAAATTGAATATAACCACCAGCTTGATGGATGTGTTTGATGATGTGCCAGCCTACGAAAAAAAACCAATCGTCCAATTCGAAGAGTTCGTGAACCGGTGGAAGGGGACCTATCAGATCGTCTATGTAAGTGAGGCCATGGCGGAAGCCATCGACATGGATGAGTCGGTCTTTAACACCGAGATGCGGATGAGCATTGATTTGGGAGAACGGGGCAAAAAAACGATCCTGGATCCCAAGACGGGAAAACCAGTACAGGTGGCAGAAGGAATAGAAGAGGCCTTGGGAGGATTAATCAATGCCATCAACGATACGACAAGCCAGATGGTGAGCGAATTTGGGCAGCATTGTCTCTTATCCCAATTGGGGACATACACACGAGAGGCTTTAACAGATAGCGGAGATTTAACAAAGATAGCCGATGCCCACAAAGCAATGAGGGAGATCGCTACGCGAATAGCACAGGCGCGTAATGTAGAGGAAATATGGGAAGCTTTGGATGTGCTCTATCTGGAGATGAGCCGCAAAGGAAGTGTGGGGCAGGCTTTGGCAGCCATCCACATGGACGGGGTTGAAGCCTCCATCCAGGCGATGCAGATCGCACTAATTGTAATTGGGTTGATGCTTTTGACAGGGGGCTCAGCAGCTCCCGAAGTGCCCGAACTGCTGGCCGCGGAAGAAGCTGCAGCAATGACGGGACGGTTGACATTCAGGCAGACCTTGATGAGGGGGGTAAGAACCATCAAGCAAAGCCCCAAGTTTAAGCATGCATTGGAAGGTGCCAAGGGAAATGCGCGGATTATGGTGGTAAACGATCTGTTGGAGCGGGCTTTTGGCTTTAAGGCAGATGGCGGTTTCAAGCTTGGTGAGAGTTTGGCGGGATGGATGGCAACAGCGATTGCGGGGTTTGTGGTGCAGGGGTCTTTGGGACAAGCGGTGGAAGGATTGGCACCGGTGAATAAATTTGCTCGGGAAGCGATGGCAAATACGGGCCGGGTGCCCAGTGTGGCCAGACAGTTGTGGGAGGCAGGAAAATTTAGATACCTGAATCTGCCGGGAATATCTCTTCATCTGGGAGCCGATTTTGTCCAGGAGGCAACCGAAGAGGTGTTTGAAGAGAAAGTGGGGCAGTGGTTGCAAGGAAAGAGCGGATTGGTTTTGGACAACGAGTTATGGAATATTGTTTCAGGTACGGCGGCAGGAGGACAAGTTCATAAGGGAATCCAGAAACTGCAAATCGGGTTGACACTCGGGAAAAACCGGAAGGCCATGGAGCAAGCCCTGCATGAAGCGCAAGAAGAGCAATCCAATGCCGTGCAGGAAGCCCTTGAAAAATGGATGGAGGAACAAAAGGCACGGCAAAGAGACAAAACAGAGAATGAAGAAAGCGGGTCGGATCATGAATCGGTCAATCATCTTGTTGATACTTTGGGAGATGAAAATACGGGTTATGTTGTTCCTGCAAGCCGTGAGGATGTGCTGCTTACACTTGCCATGGCCGCGCAGCAAGGGATTATTCGTGCCGTTACCCAAGATGGAGAAGTGGTTGGTTATATTGTCCCCCGCGATGAAACTGATGATGAAAATTCAGAGAGGGTTGTCCTTCTTGAAAAACCAGGGGAGCCGGTTTCCATTCCCGATGCCGACGAGTTGATGAGTGTAAGTGGCAACCAATCTGGTGAAAGCCCCGCTGAAGTTCAACCCACTCTGACCGCCCCGGGGCCCCTGTCGACACCGGGCCCGGAAGATTCTTTGCAACCCCCCATGCAAGCCGCACCGGGAGGGGATCAAGGGATGCCAGGGTCTCCTGTGTCCTCGCGGAAACCTTGGTACACCGGAAACCATCGCCCGTCCGAAGCTCCTCAAAGAAAGCTCTACGATAATCTTCATACCCAGGTGGTGCGCTTATTCTCCAACCATCCGGAAGCCCCCTATTTGGCTGTTTCTTTTGATCCACAGACAAACCAGCTCTTGTTGCCCCACGAGGCACAAGCCTTGGGTCGACCGGTCATCAATCTTGTCTTTTACCGGGACAATGGATTTATTCATGCAAACACGGCGCCCATGGACTCGCATCCACAATGGAATAGTAGTTCCCCGGAAGATTTAAGCTTAAAAACCTTGAATGGTTTTGTGACCGATGTGAATGGAAAGCTCATTTCCAATCCGGCGCCTACTTATAATCCACAGCCCCAAAAGGATGTTGAGGCTTTTGTTGGGGACATCATTGAAGAAATAAACCGTGCTGCAACAGGGGCCGCTTTTGTGCCCGATGCGGAAGCGCTTAACCCCAAGCTCCACCTTTATGCAAACCGCTTGCTTTGCCATGGCATTGAACCTGCGGAGGCCTTGGAACTTTTCAAGACGGTTCTTTCCCCTTTTCCCCCGACTGCGGAGGAACTTGTGCAGCGCTTGGAATTTGCCACCCATGTAGCCATTTTACAAAAAAATCGTCTCACGAGGATTTTTGGGACGGAAGTCAGTTTGCCGGCACCCACTTTTACTGCTCTGAGGCCTTGGTTTGCCGAATGGCAGGCCAACCCCAATATTGTTTTACTGGCTATTCAGCCGCCGGCCGTTCTGGATTATGTCCGGAGCGTGCATTCGGCTCCCAACATTGCCGAAGCGGTGCGGCAGATTAACCGTCAATTGCGCCAGGCTTTCTACGCTTTGGTGGATGTGGAACCTTCCAAACAGGATTCAGTATGGAGGCAAAAGGCGGAGAGCCTCCTAAACTGGGATGTAAGTTCTGGTCCTGAGGGTATGGATC
This sequence comes from Deltaproteobacteria bacterium GWA2_45_12, assembly GCA_001797365.1. NCBI lineage: Bacteria > Deltaproteobacteria > Deltaproteobacteria bacterium GWA2_45_12. Next base: position 17,428 of record MGPH01000031.1, on the reverse strand, counting down.
TTTCCACCGCCCAAAAAAGATTACAGGCCGCCGCACGATGGAGGGATGAGGCTGTTAGGGCAACCCAGCCAAAAATAGTTTCTGGAAGCAGGGTGATTGCCGGAAACCAAGTGGGACGCAGTTTGATTGAACTTACTACGGGACAAGCAGAGGTTCTCTCACGCTTGGGAGAGCATCATCAAAAAACGAGGAATGGCGATTCAGCTGCCCTGACTGAAAATGAAAATGTGGTTGTAGGCCTTGTGGGAGATGGTGTGGGATCTTCCCGTTTAGATGATGTGGCTTCGGGAAAAACTGTCAAGTTTATCGTGGATGATGTTGAAAGCCGGAGGGAAGGCTTGCCAGAATCGGTGACCGCTGTAGGAACTGATTTTGACAATGAGATGAAACCCTTTGTCGGCCAGGCCCATCCCGCAGATGATCGCCCGCCGCCCGCCACCACTATTGCCGGTTTTGAAGTGGACAAAAAAACAAATCGCGTGCGTTCGGTGCATGCAGGGGATTCGTTGGTTGTCTTTCTAAAAAGGACGGTCGGCAAGAATGGCAAGGTAAGTTTTAAGCCCAAACTCTTGACCAAACCGCACGGAAAGGATGGTGCGCTGACCTCCATGTTGGGTGGGGGTGCTACCCAATTGGAAGTGGATGTCAGTGATTGGGAGAATATTGATGAAGGGGATATTGTCTTGGCCTTCACCGATGGACTTCGGGAAGCTTATCGCGAAGGGCATGTGAGTCTGCAGGCCCTGCAAAATTTGGCAGAACATTATGATGATCAGTTGGATTCCTTGGTGGATGCGTTGGAAGCCATGTCCCTACAAAAGATGCGAGCCGATCCCAAAGGGGGGGATAACCTCTCGGTAGTCGCTTATCGACACAAGGTAAAGAAAACGACGCAAAAATCGGTGCCAGGGAAACCGGTGCCAGGCACGCGCACAACCCTCCGAATTACCGACCCTTCTGCTGCCCTTGATTTAAGCGCGGATGCTACGGATGTAATGCTTACTTCCGAAGCTGTGGCGGCCTTGGAGCAAATGACCGAAGCCCAACGGGATGAATTTTTCAACAAATTGGTAAAGGCGTTTAACCCTTCCCAAAAACCCAAAGGAGCAGTTCCACGCCGTTTATTTATCCATTTTGAAGGACTAGAAGGAAATGAAGCCAAATTAAAAAATTATCGCGATCGTTTAAGGCAGATTTTGAACGAAGCTGATGCGGCTCATCATTACACTGCCGCCATGAGTGTTCCCCGTGGAGCCATCGGTTTGGTCCCGGCTGTGGCGGGAGGGGGGGATGCGGAGGTAGTGAAGCTTCCTATCGCTGAAATAGTGGCCCGGTTTCAAACCGCTGACAAACCCCAAGCGCTTCAAGCCGCGGTGGATTTTTATCAGGCGCAGAGGCAACTAGGCGCGTGGGTGGTGGCTTCCTTGGAACATGTGCAGGCCATGCTTGATGAAGGGAAGTCCTTTGAAGAAGTAAATGCCGCCCTTCGTGAGATTTTTGGAAAATATCAAGAACAACAAAAGCAGCTTGATGATTTCTACAAGAAGAATGGCCTGGATGAATGGAAGTCTCAAGTGACAATATCCTTGGGTGTTTCGTTCCGGCAATTGGCGGCCTATACTCAAAGTAATCTGAACTATCTTGTCGAAAACCCTGATTTGGACGATCTCCGGGCCAATCTTCCGGACATCTTGGACGAAGCAAGAAGCCCCCTCGGATTACAACCGGCTTCGCAGGCCGTTGAGAGCATGGCGCTTCCTCACACGGGTCTGAACAATCAACTGGCTTCGGAATTCACGGCGTGGCTGTGTTTTAGTCTGGGGCGCCCCACACAGGAAGGGGATCGGTTCATCTTTAGTGGAAAAAAAGGAGAGACCCATGGAGAAAAAGGATTCTCCCAGTTTAAGCCCCCCGAAATCACCGATGTTGAGATTATCCGTATGTATGCACAAGTATTGGGTTGGGGGTTCTCCTTCAAGCAAAATGGCGATCGCGTCACCATTACCCTGGCTCCTCATCCATTGGCCCAAGAAGCGAGGAAGGTGGTGCCAATCACGCGTGTATCAAAGCCTGCCCCACAGGTCGATTACCACAATTCCAATGAAATTCGATGGAATGAAATAGAGATGTTTCCGGAATTTGCAGGAGGGGTGAGCCTGGATGCGGGGCGTTACATTCATTATTCTCCTTCTTATTTTTTTCAGCACAATCTGGTGACGCCGGAATTGGTGAATCAGCTAAGGGATAACCCTGCTCGTCGTGTCCTCAGCGTGGGTGCGGGGAAGGGATATCTTGAAAGATTTTTAGTGAATGTCTGTAGGGTTGGTCAAAATCAAATTGTGCTCACCGATGTTGATGCCCAAGGGCTTCCCGCCGGTTTTGAAAATCACGCATTTGACATGTGGGGGAACTGGCCGGAAATGAGTGGGACGTTTGATACCATTCTTTTCCCTCAAAGTATTTTTTTCCGTGCCAAGCCAGAATTACGTACACAGGAGGTCATCACACAATACAGAGCCAGCGAACTTTATGGATTGATTCAAAAAGCCAAGGCCCATCTTAATGAAGGTGGCCAATTGCGGATGCTGGTGACTGATATCTCGGCCGATATTCTCCCCGCTCTTACGGCCTTATTTGCGGCGCATGGACAAATTGCAGACATTAGCCTGACTAATGATGAATTACTCGTTATCAAAAATATTCGTGATCAATCAGATGATTCCCCGGGGAAGCCGGTAACCCCGGGTGCGGTGCCAGGCACGTCGGCAAGTTCTGGAAATAAAAATGATTCCGTTGGCCAAGCACGGGCGCGTGAAATTTTTGGAGATAAATTTGGGGCTCTTGAAAACAGAGTCAATGCATGGGCAGTCGATGTTCAGGAACGGTTTTGGGCGGAAGTGGCGACCATGCAACCGAGGGTAAGTCGAATTCAAGCGGAGCCAGGCTCAGCAGAAGAGAAATCACACTTAAAATTGCCCATCCAACAACTTGCTCAACATATCGATCAAACCCTTAAAGGTAGGGATTTACCCGTTGATCCGAACCAACCTTTTGTGCGTATTAATGGGACACCCAAAGAGGCCCATGAATTCCATCACAATTTTAAACCGGTGCCAGGCCGCGATAAGCCAGTAGATTTTAAATTTAACGGTGTAATTTATCGTATGCCTTTGTGGGTGATGGATAAAATGGATGCCTGGATTCTAGCCCATAGTCATGGCGTGACCACAGAAACAGTGGGCTCTTTTGTGACTAAGAAGACTGTGGATGGCACTGTGGAGATTGTTGATTTTATTCCGAAGCCAAGTGTGAGCGGATCAGTAAAATTGTATGAAGGGCAGTTAGATGGCGAGGAACAGATGATAACACGGGCTCTTTCCGATTCAGAAGCGCGTGTCCTGGGCTATCCCGTAGGTTCCGAATACGAACTGCCCCAGGGTAATATTCCAGTTCATAGTCATTTTGAAAACAGCCGTTATCAAAACAGTCCTTCTCCCACTGATTTCACTCAGAAAGGTGTTCTTAAGGCCGTACGCACACCTGAAGGTGGTCTTATCTTTTACAAACCTGGGGAAGGGAATCTTTCTCAAATAGTTGTGGCTGGAAAATTGGGAGAACCAGTTTCTCCAAGCTCAGTGCCAACCCCACCCGTAAATCCTTCCCCACAAGACCCTTCCAGCGGAAGTTCCCAAGGTCCAGGCCCTGCCGGCCTTGCGGTGTTACTTGGGGCTTTAGGCTTGGCACCCCATGCTCGGGCTGATACTCCTCAAGATGCCGTCTCAGAAGCCGGCGCCATGGCCACAGTGGCACAACCCGAACCCATAGGCCAAAATACGGATGGTGGCGGTGGGCTGCTGATGGCGATATTGGCAGCTGTTTTGGCAGTGAGAAAATTTTTTGGGAGGAAACCGGTACAGACCAAAGACCCCGAACTCACCGTTTCCCCCACACCTCCCCAAGACCCCTTGCGTGTTGGTGGTTCGCCGGAAACGGATGCGACACTTCATTTGCCCGATGGGACAACGCTTTCGATGAGGGCTTTAGATTATGTGGATCCTTTGGAAGGGCTTCCCATGCCTGCCAACCAGCGCGAGGTGGATTATACAGTGAGGTTGCTCAATCAATTGAGTCAAGAAGTTCAAGAGGCAAAAACACCTGCAGCAAGAAAAGCCGTTTTGGCAAAACTCAAAACAGCGGAAGGTTCGCTAAAAGCGTGGGTGAGCAGACGTTTGTTGATGGCGACAACATTGGGGAGCCCACAGAAATATTTGGCTGTTGTAGCGGAAGATTATGCAAATTTGTTACAGGCACTGGGCACCTTGTATGCAAGTTTACAAATTCAACAACAAGAAATGTTTGAAGCTCTCAAGGCCCACGGAAGAACTTTAAATTATTTGGCTTCTTTACCGGATACGAACCAAACAAGAACAGAGGCCCACCGGTGGCTGGATGCACGACGCACCGGGCTGCCAGGCAAAACGGTATTTACCGCCCAACAAATTGCTGAATTTAGAAGAAAAACAGATCCTCTCGTGGGCCCCGAAAGAGTGGATACCATCAGAGATTGGCTGGCCCTGCTGCCTTCTATTGTTGACCCCAAGCTCCAAGAGGAATCTATTTTAGCTGGTGCCCAGGCTTTGGAAGCAACGGCCATAAGAGTTCCCTTTCAAATTTCCAATGAAATCTTCGGAGAGCTGCTCACCGATTTTTATCGTTTAAGACATCTTTTGCCCGAATCAGCGCAGGAGAATTTGCTGACCTTGCTTGGGCATGCCCTTGCCGAATCAAGAACAGTGGATCTTAAAAATCTGAAAACCCTTTTGGATCAAACAACACCGGAGGATAGGCAGAGAATTCTTTTGGGCATGGTTGAAATCTACACGAAGCCATTTGAGTCTGATGGGGATACCAGTTTCCCATATTCCAAATATTTATTTGCCCTATGTGAGGCTTATCCCGAAGTAGTGGATTCCATTTCCAGTGAGGCCGTTTGGCTAGGGCTTTTAAATGCCATGATTTATGAAATTCCCCTGGCGACAGCAGAAAAATATTTGGAAAGAGTGGCAACCCCACTTGAAAAGTCCAAACTTCTTCTAAGCGCCCTTCTTGAAGAGTACAATCGGCTTCATATCAATGGATCGAAAGCCCAACGCAAACAAAACGATGGGCGGATAGTGGCCTGCATTGATGAAATAGCTCGTTTAAGCCCTGACCGCAGAAGTTTTGAGGTGGAATCCCTTCTTCTTTTAAAAGCGGCTCTTATAAATGAAGATGATTTTCGTGCAAGCCAAGCCATCGAAGATGACTTGATGCTTACAACGGCTCATCCTGGCATTATTCAACAAGCGGCCCGCTACAATCGTCATACCCCCTCATTTTATAGCCGCTATGCAGCGTTGGCGGAAAGCAGGCTTGAATCAGAAGCAGATCCCGAAGTACGTGCCCGAATTTTTATGAATTTATTCCGTTTGATGGGGGAACAAAAAAATCAGGAAGCTAGGATGGCCGATCTGCTTTTCCGTTTTCTGGGGGAAGCGGCTGCAACGATCAGTCCGGAAAGACTTCAAGAAATCCAGGCCTTCTTTGATGGGTGTGTTCATGGCATGTTGGAGGGAAGCCTATTTAATCAATTTGAATTTTTGGGCCACTTAAAGGGGCGCATTTCCCTTCTTACCAGGGATCAGCAAGAAGAATTAAAAAAATATCTGGAAGTGGTAACCAGCCAGATGAAACCCAACGATTCCCGTTACCAGACTGTTCAGGCTGTGCTTGCAGAGATTCACAGCGCGTTGGGAGGTGATCATCATCTTCCCCGTTTGGCAAGCCCACTCCCTACCCAACACGACGAAAGAACAAGAAACTGGGAAATTGGACTTATTTTTAGGTCGCGACTTGCCCAATTAAAAACGTTGATTTTGAATCCAACCAAGCGTGCCCATCAGCGCTATCTTAAAGACAATCCGGATGAAATAGAATTGGAGCAGATGGCTGAAGCCGAAGCAGAAAAAAAACTGGCAACTCTTAAGGAACGCTCTGGTCCCGATGTAGCCGCACTCCAGCAGGAAAATGTCCAAGTAAACCAAGAAATTGAGCGGACCCAAAACAGATTGCTTCGGGAGCCAACTAATTCTTCTTTTGCTTGGGAACTCATGGTGCTTATTGCCTACAGGGTGAAGTTGATGGCAGCTCAAGCGAGCCCGGTGCCAGGCACGCCTGCAACTGCTGGAAATATTGATGGTACATCTCCACAAACTGCAAATAATCCCGGCCCCGTCGTTGTGGGCGGACTTGCGGTGTTGCTTGGGGCTTTGGGAGTGGTTTTACCCGATGAAGCCGGAGCCATACCTAACACTTCTGTCCTTGGCGGTTCCGCTACCCCCCAGGCAGTTACCCAACAAACCGGGGCGATGGCCGTGCACCCAACGCCGGAGGCTCCACCCGTCCTCCAGGCGGGCGGCCCCTTGATGGGGTTGTTAGCGTGGTGGCTGGCAGTACGCTCCCTTGGGCGGAAAGTATTTTCAGGACCCGAAATGAACGCAGGGCTTTCCCGCCCCATGCTTGTTGAGATCGCCCGCGATTTTGGCCTGGAGGTTCGGGAAGATCAGATTTTGAAAGTCTTGGAGGATCGGGGCTTTCAAGTGAAACAGGAAGGCAAAAGAGTTGTTTTGTATGATCCCAAAAATAAAGAAGCCCGTGCTTATGAAATGAATGAAGGAGGCACCGAAGCGAATAGCCTTGCCGTTTTTTACTCTGAAGACTTTGGAGTCCTCTACGAAGAGGAGCTAGGAACCTGCCCCGCCAAGGAAATCCACAGGGAAAAGAGGGGGAGCATCCTTGAAGTGAAGGGGAAGAAAGGGGTGATGTATTGGAAGAGGGCAAATAATGGGTGGCTTGCCCCCATTTCCGTTGAGGGCCCAAAGCTTGGCCCGAAAATGATTTCCGGTTTGGAAGATATCATGGATCGCGAAATGGGGAAGGGAGAGGAGCATTTTACGGTGACTGTAGATTTGAAAACGGGGCGCGTGAGTCAAAAAGCGGCAATTACGGATTCGCAAATAAGTTTGGTGTTTGACCGAGATGATGACGGTGATTATTTCCTCTCTGAAAATTCGACTAAAGCCCTTATCCGAGCGTATGGAGCCGAGATGGAAAACCCGCACGAAGCGGTGGTAGCGAAATTACGGTTTTTGATGATGTATGGGACCTCTCCTGAAAATGCTATGTTGCGTTTAGTGCAGGTGGCCGAAGATGATGTGAAAAGCCGGCTGAATCTGGTCAATGCGTTAAGTAATGTCTTAAACAGTCCCATCGACATGTCTCAGGCGCACGCCCCCGTCTTTGATTCCCGGGCGAATGTGAATCCCGCGGACTTTTCAGTCATGGAGGATTTCTTCCGGTATCAGCAGGAACTGGATCGCGTTGCTAAGCCCCTCATCGACAAAGCTTTGCAACGGTATGAAGGAGGTATTCGTAGCTTACTCAAGGGGTTGAAGAATCCCGCTGATCTTGATCGCGAGCTTAAGAGGGCGCTTCCCAAACCCACGGAATCGCCAGTCCGTGACGCCAACCGCGCCAGCAATGTCCTGTATGGGCGTGGGCCAGGAACTTATTATGACGTGTGGGCCAAGGCTTTGCTGTGTTTTGCCCAAGAGATGCAAGGCCGCCCCTTAACGGAAGGACAGGCCGAAGTCATCGCCAAACTTGCTCAAGGGTTACATCGCATCTTCCTGGTAGAAGGGAGCCTCGACCTTTCCATTCTTCGGGAATACCTTCAAGCTGTCTTCGAGGCTCAAGAAGCCTGTGAGCGGGCGGGGCAGCCCTTCCGGTTTTTTATTCCGAATGACCCTCATTTTCTCCTTGGCAGTCAACCCCAAATCAACGCCCTTCTCCGGCAGGAGACCCGCAACATACGGGGCTTTTTTAATATGTTTGGGGATCAGGCGGTTCTTCTTCATGGCTATGCCGGTGAATTTCGGGCGACATTGAGGGATGCCCAAGGGAATGAGCTTCCTTATTTCATGGTGGTCAGTCGCGGTTATCATGAGCACCGCAATGGGTTTCAAGTTTCACTCTATCCAAAGGATGCCAGAATTATACCAACCAACTATGGTGTGAATAGCCGTACCCCATGTTTGGCCAAAGTGGGTGCCATTTTTGGGGAGGATGGTGTTCTCCGCATTGTCAATATCCAAGGTATGAAACCTTATCAGTCCATCTCGGGTCCTTCTTTTGAGGATCGCCAAGCCGGTCTTCGAGCTATTGCTGACAATGATCCCCTGGGGATGATGCTGGCTACCACCATTGCCATTGCCAAGGAAAAGGGGTTCCAAAGAGTGGAGGGCATTCCCGATTCGGAGCAACAGGCCAAACAAAATAGTTTTACAACCAAAGGCCGGGCCCAAGGGGGCAATCAATTTTACAATCTTTTTTTCAGGCGTTTTGGTTTTGTGCCGGCTGCGGGCGAGGATGGTTATTGGTCTTTGGATTTAAATAATTTGCCGATTCGTCGCACGCGTCAACCCAAAGATGCAGTGGCTGATCCTCGCCGCCAAACCCAGGATGATTCCAATACTCTTGCCGAATACCTACGGCAAGTTTTGGTTCGCGCCCCGCGTGGTCGCTCCAACCAATGGGATCCCACGCGCCCTGAACCTGTGGCCGAACCCGTGGTTACTTTTTGGAAGACTTTTTACAGAGCCTTAAATGACATGCGTCTAAGGCCGGGTGTGCATGCAGTAGACGAAAGCCTGGCTGATTCACAGGTTCCGTTTTTAGATTCGAGCCCGGTGCCAGGTACGCCTGCAACCCCTGCTATACCCACACAAACCCCGGTGTCAGGCACGCCGGCAACTGTTGTATTGCCGGTAAATTACACAGTTCAATGGAATGAGCATTTGGATGTCGCCGGTCTTGAAGCCTACTTCACTGAGCGACTGGGCGCTTGGAGACCGGGACCAGGCAACCATATTCTCCATGTACAATTTCAGGGAGAGACGAACCCCCAGGACGAAGCCCGCGTGTTGGCCGCTCTCCGTCGTGTGGCGTCAAGGCTCCGTTTGAGTGTGGCCAAAACTGAAAGAACGGATGCGGGGTTGAGTGCGCTTTTAGCGCCTCGGGTGGCAGGGGGGATGGATATTAATCCGTTACAAAACGATTTGACTCGAGTTGTTATTGGGCAAACCATCACACTTGATAATCAAGAATACGTAGTCACGAAACAATTGGGTAGAGGTATAGGAGGTAGTGTTTATTTGCTAACTGAAAAAAATACAGGTCGGCTTGTCTGTTTAAAAACCATTAATGGAGACCATGTTCAGTACACTCAGGAAAGTTTCCCAAGGCTTGAAGGCATTCCCGGTGTTATCGGGCGGAAGCTTGTGGCGCGCAACGCGTATCTCATGGATTATGTGCAGGGATGGTTTTTTTCTACTGAAAAAAGCTTGGGCACACCTACCAGTTTAGAGCCATCCTTTTGCCATCCGCTTAAAAGGCTTGAATGGGCCCAAGCCGTTTTAAGGACTTATCAAACAATGGCTGAAAAGGGGATTTATTTCCCGGATGTGAAAGGAAATGTTTTTCTGGTGACTGAAGATGGCGAGTTCATCCACTTGGATGTGGATATGACACGGGAAATTAGAGGAAACGAACACAATGCGGCTGATAAAACAAAAGCGATGATAAGGATTTCCTTATCCCTTCTATTGGGGGTTGAATCAATGGATAAGGGCAAAAGTATCTTGGAAGTGACTCCCGAATATAGGGATTTTGCAGAACAAGCGATGGCTTTGCTCAATGCAAAGTATGCTTCTTTATTGGCTGAGTCTAACCACCAAACACCCCTAGAACTCTTGGCAGCGTACCGTAACTATCTGGGTGAACTTGATGGGTTAGCAAGAAAAGTTCCTGATAAAACGAAACTGATAATGCGAGTGAAAGAAATAAATGAAGAACTCTACACTTTGACCGGAACTTATACCATTGCGATTTCTGGTTTGCAGGGTGTTTTTTTGGATAGACCGAATTTGATTGGTTCATTTGATAAATTTGATTTGGATTATAGAGTAAAGTCCATTCTCGATGCTAATCTCACTGAAGTAAACAAATGGAAAGCCATTCATCTTCTAACGGATCTTTTGATGCATGCGCAGGCCGTATTAAATTTGTATGGTTCAGAGGAAGCCCAAACCTATCCCTTTTGGGCTTCTGCAAATTTATTATGGATGCACCAGCAGGATATGAAGGTTGACTTTGAGTTTGTGGGAAAAGTACTTGATGATCCGTCAACTTCTCCCTACGCAAAACTTTTTTGGCTTTATTATCTCACCCGAACGGATGAATTTCTCAGCGATCAAGTGCCGGAAGATGCGAGAAATCTTAATTGGAAGCTTGATGATGGGGCGCCAAGCGATCAATTTTTGCTGTTAACTCATGCCCAAACAAGAAAAAAAATAAGGGAAGTTTTTCAGAGACAAAGAGAACCTTGGAATACTGGAATAGACCAGTTTGTATCTCCCACAGAAGATCTCACATGGCTTAATGTAGCCACCCTAGAATATGTTTATTTTGGCGTTGTCCCGTCTTCAACGCCTGAGGAATTAGGTATTATTTTTGACTTAAAGCTTACCACCCCGCAAGAAAGAATGCAGAGAATTAAAAAATTTATGCATGATTATGAAATATTGTTTGAAGAGGGCGCCTCATTTGATTGAGGCCGTTATCCCAGGCGCCCAGAACCCATGGCTGAGTCAGTGGTCACTTTTTGGAAAACTTTTTACAGAGCCGTAAATGATATGCGCCTAAGGCCGGGGGTGCATGCGGTGGACGAAAATTTGGCTGATTCACAGGTTCCATTTTTAAATTCGTCCATTCGTACACCAACCCCGGCGCCATCAGGCACGCCCACAACTCCTTGATATGGGAGTGCTTCAATAATAGGGGTTTTTCTAACGCAAGAATTTCAAGGTTATTTTTGGGTGAGTTTTTTCCAATAATCCCGGAAGGCTTTCAATCGTGGAAGCGTTTCCCGGTCTTTCAGACGGTTTGATTTTTCCTTGCTGTTGATGATGTCGTCCAGATGACAAACTGGAAATTCTGAAACAGTAACATGACGTGCCCAAGCTTCTGCAAAACTTTCAATACCGTCAGGCGCAAAAATAAGATCAAGATCGAAGGGGCCGTTTCTCAACTGAATAAAATCTTTACCTCTTGTAATGTCTTTTTCCATCTCAATGGTTAATTTAAATCCCAAATTTTTGAGTGATTTAACCAAGGCTTGTCCATTTCCTTCATTTTTCTCCACAAAAATATCCACATCTTGGGTGGTGTCTGAATAACCGAGAAGGATGGCTCCTGATTTACCTAAAAATAAATAACGAACCTTGTGTTTGCGAAGGGAATCACGAAGTTTTTCGGCTTGTTTAAATTCAAAGCTTTTGGCCATAACCTAACCAGGAAGGTAAATTGCCCGAGCACCACTTTTTATATTCTTTCAGGGTCTTGAAAGCACGGTAAGGGCTGTCATCCAACACGGGCTTGTAAGTGTGAATAAATGAAAGATTCCATCTGTCTTTTAAAGAGCGACGCCGGGCCGCTTTGAAATCTGCCAGCCATTCAAATTTCTGAGAATGTTTTTCTTTTTTCATCCTTCGACTCCTGAAACTCGGCCCCTTGGGGCCGAAATAAAATAAAGAAGGATGACCCTGAGCGATCCGCCGCAGGCGGAGAGTCGATGGGTCGCTCAGGATCAAACTCGGGAGCTTGCTCCCGAGTTTTTGATCACCGACCCGTGATTTGTAGGGTGCCATCCTCATGACAAATTTACAATGAAAATGTACCTGCATGATATTTGGGGGGGGTGGAATATGGTTATTCTATGGGAGAAGCCGCTCCGAATGGATCTGGCACTTCTCTGCCTTAAGCGATTTTTGATCCTTCGACTCAAACTCGGCCCCTTGGGACCAAAATAAAAAACGGATCAACCCTGAGCGATCCGTCGTCGACGGAGAGTCGAAGGGTCGCTCAGGATGAAACTCGGGGGCTTGCCCCCGAGTTCTTCATTTCCTGGCCTTTGGACACATCTATCAAACGTCACCCCCGCCAAGCCTGCTCTCGAATTGTTTTATCGAGGGCTAATCCTCGGTACTCCGAGGATTTCTGAGGGCGGGGGCCCAGTCATAGATTCCCGCCCCAAGAACCCCGCGTCGCGGGGTTATGTGGCGGGAATGACAGCCTTCTTTTTCATTCTTGACACATGCTTATGTTTTGATACTTTATAAGCATGAAAATCAATCCTCAAACATCAGACAAAAGAACCCATACCACCCTCAATCTTTCCGATCATCTTATCAACGAAGCCTTGAAGGTTTTTAAGGGATTGACAAAAACCGAAGTGATTCATGAGGCCTTAAAAAGGGTTGTTCAGATGGAAAAAATGGATCGGCACCTGAAACATTGGAAGGGAAAGGGACGTTTTAAATCCCATGGCTGATATCAAACTTGTCGATACCAACATCTACATTTCATTTTATAACCGTGGTTTTTTTGGCAAGGAGTTGCTTGAACTTCATCAACGCTCTCTTGTTATGGTCAGTGCGGTCACACTCAATGAATTTGTGAGGGGAGCCCATGACCCAACGTCAAAGCAAATAGCATCGGAATTTTTAGACCTTATGCAGGGACAAATTATCACGCCGACACAAGCCCAATGGACTGAATGCGGGCATCTTTCTGAAAAGCTTCTTAAAGATGGGAAAAGGACCAAACTAAACGTCCTTCTTCTCCAAAATGATCTTCTCATAGCTCTTGGAGCACGAGATGCGGGGGCTACCTTGGTGACCTCTGATAAAAAAGATTTCAGCCTCATTTCAAAATACATCAATCTCCGGATTGATTTTTGGTGATCCCTGTATCTTCCCCCTTTATTCCCTACGCTCGTTGGCGCAGGATGCGAGCCTTGCTGGGTCAAAACCCTCCGCCTTAGATTAGAGAATCTTGGGTCCAGGGCTTGCCTTGGGGTTGATACCCTTGATCAAGAAATTCGTCGGGAACCCCGCAAAATTCGGCCTGAAAATTTCCTGAAGTGAAACCTGATCCAAACCGTCTGAAAAATTCCCAAACCCTGTTCAGAAAATATACGTTTAATGGTGTTTCAATTTCTAATGTGGATTTTCCATTTATGTTTCCAAAACTTTCGATAAGACAAGCCCTTCATTTCCCCTTTTCCACCAAAAATAATCAAATCCAGCTCATCATTTTGACATTCCTTTCTCTGGTTCCCTTCGGAGAATCTTTTTTTCTTTCGCCCTATGCTTCAGCCCTTGTGAGTGTGGTCACCAGGGAAAAAAATGAGCAGGCCAGTTTAACGACGGATGTTCTGCTTTCCCGTTTTATGGTGGCGTTTTTAGCCACCCTTATATCCTTTATCTACATGATTCCCGGGTTGGTGGGTCTGGGGCTCATGATTTATTTTGGGATCAAAGAGGCCAGTGTCATGGCCCCCAAGGTATTGTGGGTTAGTTACGGGCTCCTTTTTTACGGGGTGCTTGTCCTATCGGTTTTACCCCTGGCCACGATTCATGCTGTAACCACGGGGAAATCCTTGTCGGTCCTTGCCCTGCCTCGTTTGTTGTGGATTGGCCTGAAAATTGATTTTAAAACTTTCATAAAAACCGTTCTGATATCCGTGGCCGTTTTTTTCTTGAAACTAGGCGTGAGTTTTTTAAGTCTTTTGGGCCTGGGGTTTTTGATGACACCGTTTAAAGCCTATGCCGAATATGTGAATCAATACATGTTTGCTAAATCGTATATGCTGGGTTGTTCGTTGACTGTGAAATAAGGAGAGCTTCATGCAAAAAAAAGTTCTACAAATTTTTTCTTTATTTGTTTTTGCTTCTTTTATCGGGTCCCAATTTGTCCCTTACACTTCTTTTGTTGATAAATGGGCTGTATCTGTGGCTCATGCCGATGGGAATAAGAAAAAAAGCAAAAAAAAGGGGGATGGCATCCAGCATTTGTGGGAATACAAAAAAAAGCATTTTAACCTGTATGCCAAAAATGACGATATCCGGATTGGCGAGCATTACATGGGGTTGCAGATTAAGGCTTTTAAAAGGGATGATAAAGGGGTTGATTTGCCAAAACACAGGGAGTTAAAGACGCGCATCGAGAAAATTGTAAGCCGCTTGGCAGCGGTATCAGATGAACCCAATTTTCCCTATGAAGTGCATATTTTTGACAAGCCTGATGTGGTCAATGCGTTTTGCATGCCTGGAGGAAAAATTGGAGTATTCACCGGTTTGTTCGATGAAAAAAAAGGATTGGTTGATATTAACAACGACGATCAGATAGCGGCTGTTTTGGGGCATGAAATGGCTCACGCCACTTTGCGTCATGCCACGCGCCAAGCTACAAGCATGCAAGGTTTGGGGTTTTTGGGAACGGTGGCCAGTGTGGCTTTGGGCCAGGGGGTGGGGGCGGAGGCCCAGGTCATATTTAACCGTGTATTCAATATCGGGGCGAACCTTTATTTGCCCAGCTATAGTCGTAAACATGAAGCCGAAGCCGATCAGGTTGGTTTTTATTACATGAGCAAGGCCCGGTTTAATCCTATAGCTGCTGTTGATATTTGGCAAAAAGCGGCCAGTCGCGGTGGGCCCAATTCCAAGAAGACCGATTTTTTTGCCAGTCACCCCGCCAGTGGCGAGCGGGCCCATCGTTTGAAAAAATGGTTGCCCGAGGCCGAAGGGATTAAAAATGGGACGATAGCGCGATAGGGGATGGATTTTCCCATCCACAATTGGACCCATTTACGGGCGCAGCAAGCAAGCGCCCCTACAATGAATAACAAAAATTCAACACAAAAAATGTCCTGGGTTTTAAAAAACCTGCGCAAGGTTTATCCGCAGGCCAAAACGGCGCTTTGCTATTCTGATCCATTGCAATTGCTTGTGGCCACCATCCTTTCGGCCCAATCGACAGACAAACAAATCAACAAGCTAACCCCGGCCCTTTTTGCTTGCTACAAATCAGCCGATGATTTCGCAAAGACAGATATTGTGGAGTTGGAAAAATATATTCGTTCCTCCGGTTTTTACCATAATAAGGCCAAAAATATTCAAGCCTGTTGTCGGGTTTTGGTGGAAAAACATGGCGGAGAAGTCCCTCAAACCATGGAGGAGTTGACGTTACTTCCCGGTGTGGGGCGCAAGACGGCCAATGTCGTTTTAAGCAATGCCTATGGCCAAAATGTCGGCATTTGTGTGGATACCCATGTCGCCAGGCTTGCTAACCGTTTGGGGTTTTCAAAAACACCCAATGCCGTAAAGGTGGAACAAGATTTGATGAAACTCACCCCCAAAAAATACTGGAGGGACGTGACGGATTTGCTCATTACCCATGGAAGGCAGGTGTGTTTGGCGCGCAGGCCAAAATGTGGGGAGTGTGTGGTGAGAGGAAAATGTGATTATTATGGCCGTGTAAGGGCGGGATGACCTCGCTTTTACGCATCCAACTTCTCATGAAAGAAGGTTTTGAGTTTCTTGACAACCCGTTCTTCCAATTGCCGTACGCGTTCACGGGTAATGCCATAGTGGTCGCCAATTTCCTGGAGTGTCACAGGGACCTCGGCATAGAGACGTTCCTTAAAAATCTTTTGTTCTTTTTCGCCCAAGCTTGCAACAAAATCGTCCAAATGGGCGAAAAGTTTGTTTTTGAGTTCCGTGAGTTCGGCATTGTCATCGGCCGTCGGTTTTTCATCTTTAATAAAATCCATGTTCAACTTGCCTTCGTAGAAATGGCTTGGAGCATCCAGTGAAAGCTCACGGTGGGACATGCACTGATCCATTTGCACGACATCTTTTTCTGTAACGTCGAGTCTTTCCGAAAGCAGTTTGGTCTTGGGCGAAAAACCCATGGCTTCCATTTTTTGTTTTTCGCGCATCAAATTGTAAAAAAGTTTTTTTTGCGCTTGGGTGGTGCCAATTTTCACCAGGCGGAAATTATCGAGCAGGTATTTAAGGATGTAGGCTCGTATCCACCAAGAGGCATAATAAGAAAAACGGGTCCCCTTGCTTAAATCGTATTTGTCGACGGCGCGAATAAGCCCCATGTTTCCTTCCTGAATCAAATCGAGCATGTTTTGGAAAGCTTGGCGGTATTCCACGGCAATTTTGACCACCAACCGCAGATTAGAAACGACCAGTTTTTGGGCGGAAGCCTTGTCTTTGTAATGGGCATAGTGACGGGCCACTTCTTCTTCTTCCTCGCGGCTCATGACGGGATATCTGCTGATTTCATTAAAATATTGGCGAAGCGGGTCAAGGCTAGCCGGTAATTTTTCTTTTACCGTGGTGGACAGGTCGCGACCTGTCATTACAAGAGTTTTGGGTTCAATGTCTTTTTGTTTGGGAGTCATTGTTCGGGGACTAGGATTCGAACCTAGATTGGCGGAGTCAGAGTCCGCAGTCCTGCCGTTGGACGATCCCCGAGTAAAAGTTTTTAGCTTATAAGGTAGGGGGTGTTGCCATGTCAATTCTTAAGGTATGTTTGCCTGACCGGAGACTATTTAAGGTGAACTTTGGAACCTTTAGAGTGCACCTCAAATTAGGATCCTGTGAATTGATGGAGGTAGGTTATGAGAACAAAGTTATCCGATGTTTTTTCTTCTTTCGCATTTTTCTTTATCGTTCTTTCTTTGGTTCCAGGGATTAAATTGTCCAAGCAGTTTAATGTGCTTGATGATTTAAATTTGTCTTTAACCAAAAACGATATTGAAATTTGGTAAAAATATTTTTTTCGCGTTTTTTTAATTCCCTTACGCCTCCTTTCAGGAGGCCCCTTTGACCCTCCGAGTGATCGGAAAAAATCCCGGGGATTTCTCCCCGGGATTTTTTTTGCCCTGACCGTTTTTTATCCTTCGACAAAAACTCGGCCCCTTGGGGCCGAAATGAAATGACGGATAACCCTGAGCGAATCCCGTATTGCGGGATGAGTCGAAGGGTTGCTCAGGATGAAACTCGGGGGCTTACCCCCGAGTTCTTCATTTTAGGGGTTCAAAAAATTTTGAGTTCCCCCTTTTTTGTTTTTTATGAAGTTTCATAAAAAACTGGTTTTGAGAACAAGTCATCTCTTCCTCTTCTAAAGCAAGCCTCATACCGAATCGTTGGTAAGACGGTAATCATTTGTAATTATTAATATTTTTAAATTTTTCTTCCAAGTTTTTTATTTAGAATATGTTCTTAATCAATAATTTTATTCATAAAATAGAATTAAAGGGAGAAGAATGTATTTAAAATATATCTAAAAAGAAAAGAGGAAAATTTCCTATTTATGAGTATTGGATGAATGCTAAAGCTAGTTGAAATTGCAAGATGACCTCACCTGGTATTGAATAGGGTTCTGATAAGGAATCCAAAACAAACACAAGGAGGCC
>MGPH01000030.1 GCA_001797365.1 Deltaproteobacteria bacterium GWA2_45_12 | reverse complement strand
CATTAGCAGCTTCGCTGCTACCCGCTTTCACCCACGGGCTTACGCCCGTGGTCCTCAGCGGGGTTCTGATAGCCATATTATCGAAATAGAAAATGCGTCAACGATCATTCAAAACAATAACATAACTTACCGCGCAAATGATGATGCCGCCCCTCAACCACAAAGTACAGTGGCCATTGCATTCACCTACAATACCAACATTGAACATTTCATCACGATCAAGGACAACCGCCTGTCATTTATAGCATCCTTAATTCTTCAAGAGCAGGGACAACCCGACCGGCAACCTCTGCCACTTCCCGAAAACATAGAGGGCATTGCGGGGCAGATCAATTCCAAACAGATCAACATAGATATTATTCAAAACTCTTTTACTTCACTTCCCGTTCAAGGGAAAACGACCGGTATAGACATCTTCAACCAGTCGGAAACCATTCCCGCACCCAAGATTTTGTCCAACGAACTCTTTATCATGCAAGCCCAAACAGTCGTTGGCATCCAGATAAAAAAGGCCAATCCCATTATTGATTCAAATGCGATTGGCATAGGAAGTTCCAACAGAAACATTCCAAACATGGCAGGTATCTTCATTGACAAGAGTACGGATACCGTCATCCAAAACAATTTGGTCTACATTTTATCCACCATGGGGAATAGCGTTTTTGCATCCCCCCTGGCTCTTACAGACACAGCCAAAGCCAAAATTTATTCCAACACCCTTTCCGTTGGAATTAACATGGGATTGCCTGTGGGCCTGACATTAAAAAATTCAAACAATCTGGACCTTAAAAGCAATATTTTTCATTCATCTTACAGGAATATGTTTGGATTCCCCTTTAGACGTTATGCCATTTTAACGCATGAGGATAATTTCCCCATCAAGTACCTTCACAATAATCTTTTTGATGGGCGGCTTAATATTCTGTATGCCAAACAAGGTGATCCTGCTTCAGAAGTTTACGAGCTTGAGGACCTTGAAAATTTGTTCCCACAACAGGCTCTTGATCCTGCCCACCCTGTTTTGCCTTTTGGAGAAAACATCAGGGATCTTCCCGCCCTGACCATAAAAAACTATCTTCCCGATAGAAACAGTCCGGCCATTGATCATGGCTATGATTTCTCCCAAAACCTCGTACCAGGGGGACCCACGGTGGATATTAAGGGAAATAAACGTGGACACCATCCCGATATTGGATGTTGGGAAAGAATTGAAAGAGTCCAAGTAGATCTCCCACAATAAATTCAAAAAATAAAATTATGAATGGATGGTCCCGCTTCCAAGCCCAAGTGCCCCTTCTTTAAGAGCCTCAGAAAGTGTGGGATGGGCATGGATGGTACGAGCTACATCTTCAGTGGAGGCCGAATATTCAAGAGCTAAAACCATCTCAGCAATAAGATCGGAAGCATGGGGGGCCAAAATATGCACGCCCAATAGTCGATCGGTTTTTACATCAGCAAGCATTTTCACAAAACCTTCTTTAAATCCCATGCTCAAGGCACGCCCATTGGCTGCAAAAGGAAATTTCGATTTTTTATATTGCACACCCTTGGCTTTGAGTTCCTCTTCATCAAAACCAACGCTTGCCACCTCGGGGTTGGTATATACCACACTGGGGATGGCAAAATAATTCACATGGCCAGCATGCCCGGAAAGAGTCTCAACAAGGGCCACCCCTTCTTCAGAGGCCTTGTGGGCAAGCATGGCCCCGCCAATCACATCGCCAATGGCATAGATATTGGGAAGACTGGTTTGATAATGGTCATCCACGACAATAAATCCCTTGGCATCTTTTTGGATGCCAGCTTCTTCACAGCCCAATCCTTCGGTATTTGGTTTGCGACCAATTGAAATAAGAACAGCTTCTGCTTCCATTTTTTCCTCTTTACCGGCTGTTTCATAAATTACTTCAACCCTTCGACTCCGCTCAGGGTCCCCGAGCAGAGTGGTTCCCGAGCGAAGTCGAGGGATCGAGGGGACAAGAGTAAGTTCTTTAATTTTTGTGTCGAGTTTAAACTTCATCCCCTGCTTTTGCAAAGCACTCATCAATCCACGGCTTAAGTCGGCATCCATCGTAGGAATGATGCGATCTGTGGCTTCAATCACCGTCACCTGGCTTCCCAGGCGGGCATACACAGAACCCATTTCCAAACCAATGGCACCCCCGCCCACAACCACAAATTTTTCCGGAATGCTTTGAAGGGCCAAAGCCCCGGTCGAATCCAGAATTGTTTTTTGGTCGATGGGTAAATGAGGAAGACTTGTCGGAACACTTCCCGTGGCAATGATGATATTTTTGGCCTGAACAGTTTCTTTGGAATTTCCTGAAGTGATGGTCACCGACTTGTCTTTATTGATGCACGCTGTCCCTGTTTTTGATTCAACCTTATTTTTTTTGAGTAACATGCGAATGCCACCTGTAAGCTGGGTGACAATTTTATTTTTTCGGGCCTGCATGACATCAAAACCAAGTGTTACTTCTGAAGCATTAATCCCATGCTCCTTCCATTCATTTTTTATTTTAAAAAAATGGTCGCTTGATTCAAGAAGCGCCTTACTGGGAATGCACCCCACATTCAAACAAGTACCTCCAAAACTCGCCTCTTTTTCAACACACAAAACCTTCATTCCCAATTGGGCCGCACGAATACTGGCCACATATCCCCCAGGGCCTGAACCAATGACAACTAGATCGTAACTCACAAAATCTCCTTCCATGAAACAAGGGTTTCCACATTTTCAATGGCTTCTTTAACGGCCACTAAAAACAAAACGGCATCGCGCCCGTCAATAATGCGGTGGTCATAGGAAAGGGCGACATACATCATGTCCCGAATCACAATCTGATCGTCTTTGACCACTGGACGTTTTTCGGTTTTGTGTAATCCCAAAATACCTGACTGAGGCATGTTTAAAATGGGAGTTGAAACTAGTGAGCCAAAAACTCCCCCGTTGGTAATGGTGAATGTGCCTCCCGTCATTTCTGGAATGGAAAGTTTGCCGTCCTTGGCTTTTTGGGAAAGTTCGGCAAGCTTTAACTCAAATTGAGCCAGATTCATTTTGTCAACATCACGCATCACGGGCACAACCAAACCACGTTCGGTGCTTACGGCAATGGACAAATCAAAATAGGGCCTTGTGATAATAGAGTCACCCGTGAACATGGCATTGACCAATGGATATTTTTTGAGCGCTTGGGCACAGGCCATGGCAAAAAAACCAACCATTCCCAAGCCCGTGCCATACTTCTTTTTGAAATCCTCCTTGTATTTATGACGAAGGGATAACAAGGAAGTCATGTCTATTTCGTTAAAGGTGGTAAGAATGGCGGCCGTATGCTGGGCTCGCACCAGGTTTTCGGCAATTTGCAAACGGATGCGCGTGGCTTTTTCTACCTTATCCCCTCGTACGGTGTCAGGGCGATAAGCATAGGCTATGGGTTTGGCTTGGGGCACCGCGGATGTAGTGACAATCCTAGGATTGTCACTACCTGTTGAAACCAGAGATTTTACAGGGGCCGCCAAAGAGTTTAAAACATCACTTTTAAGTAATCTCCCTCCCTTGCCAGTCCCCTGTATGCCGGAAGAATCAATTCCTTTCTCAGCAACCATTTTTCTTACAGCGGGACTTAAAGCTGTGTCGTTTTGCGCAGGGGCCGATGATTTTGAAGAAGAAGGGACCGCACTTTCAACTTTGGCATCTTTTACTGAAACCGAATCATCGATATAAGCAATGGTTTCCCCCACCGGCACTTTTTTACCGGCCTCGGCATGGATGATTTCCAAACGTCCGGAAGCATCAGCTTCGAGCTCAAAATTGGATTTCTGAGTTTCAATTTCTAAGAGGACGTCTCCTTTTGATACCATGTCACCAGATTTCTTTTTCCAGGTTCCCAAAAAAACTTCGGTAATGGATTCTCCAACAGTGGGTATTTGGACTGAATGTTTCATAAAAAATTTCCCTCATGTAGTAGTGACAATCCTAGGATTGTCACTACATTCCCAACGCTTCCCTCACAATCCGAAGCTGTTCTTTTTGGTGTAAATGGACATGTCCATCTGCTGGCGATGCCCTCTCTGAACGCCCGACATATTTTAGTTCGGAAGATCCAAGCAGAGGTTCCAAAACATTCTTCATGAAATAAAATCCCCCCATGTTTTTGGGTTCTTCCTGGCACCAAATAATTTTTTTTGTTTTTTTGTACCGTTTTAAAATGCCTTTCATTTTTAATTCATGAAAGGGATAAAACTGTTCCACCCGGATGATCGCGGTCTTGTTCTTTGGATGATTTTTTCTTTCTGCCATCAACTCATAATAAATTTTTCCACTGCACAAGATGACTCTTTGGGCTTTAAGTTCATTATCAGCCTCGTCAATAATCTCCTCAAAACTTCCCTTTTCCAAATCAGAAAGCGGTGAGGAAGCCTGGGAATGTCTTAACAAACTTTTGGGAGTCATGATGATCAGGGGCAGTCTGAATTTACGCTTTATCTGAAGCCTGAGCACATGAAAATACTGGGCCGGGGTTGTCAGATTGCACACTTGAATATTATTCTGGGCACAGGCCTGTAAAAATCTTTCCAGGCGCCCTGAGGAATGTTCGGACCCCTGCCCTTCATAACCATGGGGAAGGAGCATGACCAGCCCACTATAACGTTGCCACTTGATGGCCGAACTGGTCACAAACTGGTCAATAATGATTTGCGCCCCATTGGCAAAATCGCCAAATTGGGCTTCCCATAGGGTGAGCTTGTTCGGGTTGGCCAGGCTTTGTCCAAATTCAAAACCCAACGCAGCATATTCTGACAAAAGGCTATTGATGATTTCAACGTCAGCCCTTCGAGCTTTCAAATGATTCAATGGAGTATATTCATGCCCGTCGTTGATATCATGAAAAACGGCATGACGATGTGAAAAGGTGCCTCGCTGGGTATCCTGCCCCACCAAACGGACAGGAATTCCTTCGGTTAACAAAGTAGCAAAAGCAAGGCTTTCGGCAAAACCAAAATCCAGGCCTTTCTTGGCCTCCAACATCTCACGGCGGCCCTGATTAAAGCGCTCAAATTTTTTGTGAAGATGAAAACGGGCCGGAATTTGAATCAACTGCCCTCCCAATTGAATCAAGTTTTCTATGGGAAGTCCTGTTTTTAAAGGCTTGAAAAATTTTTCTCCCAAGGGGGGTGAATTTAAATGCGTCCATCGTTTGCCAAAAGCCTGCTTGGGTGGGGGAACCTTGGCTTTTTTGGAAGCAAGGTGCGCTTCTTCACAAGCCTTCCAGGAAGTTTGAAATAGAGCGTCAACCTCTTCCTGACTTACCACTTTTTCCCGAATCAATTTTTCAGCATAAATTTGTCGAACACGTGGATGCTGGTTAATGGCCTTGTATACAACGGGCTGGGTAAACTCGGGTTCATCCGATTCGTTATGTCCGTAACGACGATACCCCAACAGATCAATGACAACATCGCGTTTAAACGTGTAACGGTAATCAAGCGCCAGGGAAATGCATTTCAAGGCTAGCTCGGGTTCGTCCGCATTAACCCTGAAAATAGGGATTTCAAGCATCTTGGCTACATCGGTTGCCTGGGGTTGCGAACGATATTCAGCAGGTGTTGTCGTAAAACCAATCTGGTTATTGACAATAATATGAACCGCTCCACCAATGGTGTAACCGGGCAGCTCCGACATGGTCAACAGTTCATAAACACTTCCCTGCCCCGAAAAAGCTGCATCACCGTGGATCATCACCGCAATTGTCCTTGTTTTGTTGATATCGTTTTTCAATTTCTGTTTGGAACGGGTGGCCCCCATGGCCACTGCATTAACGGCCTCCAAATGGCTTGGATTATGGGAAAGGGACAAATGAACCTTACGCCCCCTTGAGGTGGCCACCTCAGAGGAATAACCCATGTGGTATTTCACATCCCCATCACCGGAAATAATGTTTGTTTGCAAAAGCTGGCCGGCAAATTCGGCAAACATCACTTTTAAGTCTTTTAAAAAAATATTCGCCAAGACATTCAGACGCCCTCGATGGCTCATGCACAAAATAATTTCATCCGCCCCCCGGTTGGCCGCATACTCAATCAAATAGTCAAGCATGGGAATGAGGGCATCGGTTCCCTCAATGGAAAATCTTTTTTGACCAATGAAGTTTTTGTGAATAAAATTTTCAAAGACCTCGGCTTCCGTTAGCTTTTTCAACACCTTCTTCTGCAAATCGGGAAGGATGGGTTGAAGCAGGATTTTTGATTCAACCTTTTTTTGGATCCACTCACGGCAATAAGGATCATCGATATGACTTAATTCTACGGTAACCGGAGAACAATAGGCCTGTTTAAGTAGGTATAAAATTTCATCCAAACGACGAACGCCAAGCCCAAAATAAGCCCCCACCCGGCATTCACGATCAAAATCAGATTCATTTAACCCGAATGCACCCAAATGGAGCAGCGGATGGGTCCGCGGATTACGTTCAAGCGGGTTGATATCGGCAATGACATAACCAAAATCGCGATAGGCCTGGATGAGTTTGAGAACCTTCACTTCAAATTCAAGGCGGTCATGAAGTTCACCTTCGGTATGAATAACCTCGGGCTTGTCTTCGCAAAAGGAAAGCCCGTCAAAAAATGATTTCCAGGTGGGATCGAGTTGTTCGGGATTATTTTGATATTCATCAAAGAGAGTGTCGATATAAGCGGCATTGGCTGAATTTAAATAATCTTGCATAGGAAGTTTGGATTATTACCTTAGATGAATTCCGGTGACAATAAGGATTAACCAATAATTTCTTGTAGGGACAATCCTAGGATTGTCCCTACAGCCATACCATATTTTAATACCATCATATAATACCATTGACTTATGGCATTAAGTCATTTAAACTTTTTCCCATGAATACTGCCACTCTAAAAATTCCCATGGATTCCGCAGGGAGGGTTGTTATTCCGCAAGAGATCCGTAAGCATTTTGGACTTCGGGGAGGGGCTCAGTTTAAAATTGTGGAAACAAAAAACACCATTGTCCTGGAACCTCTCGATGAAAACCCCAAAATAAAAAATAAGAAGGGCTTTTTGGTTGTTTGCCCTGAGGGGAACCAAGCACCGTCTGATGAAACCGAAATCATCAACAAAATAAGGGAAGAAAGGATCTATAAACTTGTCCATCCTTCTTGACACTTCCGTCCTGGTAGCCAGCTTCATCGAGAATCATGTTCATCATGGGCCCTCCCTTAAATTTCTCGAAAGAATGCGCGATAAAAAAGAAGAAGGGTATGTGTCATGCCATGGCTTGGCCGAATGCTATGCCGCCCTCACCG
Organism: Deltaproteobacteria bacterium GWA2_45_12; assembly: GCA_001797365.1. Taxonomy (NCBI): domain Bacteria; class Deltaproteobacteria; species Deltaproteobacteria bacterium GWA2_45_12. The sequence goes on along the minus strand of MGPH01000030.1, from coordinate 76,565 downwards.
CTTACCCCATCAAACCTTCCATCTCTCCAGCGCTGGCTGTCGATTTGATCCAAAAAAATATCAAAGCCCATTTCAAAACAGTGGCTTTATCCTCGACAGACTACTTAAAGGCAATTTGGAAAGTAAAAAGACTTAATTTAAGAAGTGGCGCCATTTACGATGCGCTCATCTTTCAAGCCGGGCTTAAAAAGAAAGTCCAAAAATTGGCGACCTGGAATTTTGAACATTTTAAAAGATTAATAGAAAACGAGAAAATGGAAATTGTAAGGCCTGCTTAAAAAAAAGATCCACAAAAAGAATGAAAAACTCGGGGGCAAGCCCCCGAGTTTTGATCTATTTTTTGTTTCGGCCCCAAGGGGCCGAGTTTGAGTCGAAGGATCAATTCTTCCTCATCAAGACATAATCAGCCAATGCGCAAAGACTGTCTTTCTCTAAGGAAGGGCGGAAAGGATCGAGACTTTTCTTGGCTCGTTCCACATAATTTTGGGCCAGGCTCAGAGTGTCACGCACCCCTTCATATTTGTGGATAATGCCAAAAATGGTTTTGAAAACGTCGGCATTGATTGATTCGGCCACCAGGGCATTTTTAACCAAAATGGTTTCTTCTTCATTGCAGCGTTTCAAAGCCAATAATAAGGGAAGCGTTAGTTTCCCCTCTTTTAAATCGGTGCCGTTTATCTTTCCGAATTCTTCTTCCTGCGCTGTATAGTCCAAAACATCATCGACGAGTTGGAAGGCAATCCCCAAACAAAGCCCATACTGGCGCAGGGCTTGCTCAAATTCTCCGGAAAGTTTCCCCATAATAGCCCCGGCTTGACAGGCAGCTGCGATAAGTTCAGCTGTTTTCCCTGTGATAATTTTTAAATATTCTTCTTCTTTAAGGGTGGGGTCATTGGTTTTGATAATTTCTAAAATTTCGCCTTCAGTCAAACTGGTCACCGCATCGGTCACCACACGTAAAATGCGCAAATCGCCATGTTTCACCAAAATATCCATGGCGCGACAATAAAAAAAATCGCCCACCAAAACACTTACATGATTTCCCCATTTCTTATTGATGGTGGCCCGGCCCCGGCGAAGAGTGGCATTGTCCAATACATCATCGTGCAACAAAGAAGCCGTGTGCATAAATTCAATGGCCGCTCCAATCGATAAGGATTCACTCCCTTGATAACTTGAAAGTCGTGCCGAAATAAGGGTAAGCACCGGACGCAAACGTTTCCCCCCATTTTGAATAACGTATTCCACCACACTTCCGACAAAGGGGACGTTTGAATTCAAATGGCTGCGAATCACCTTTTCAAGGCGTTCAATTTCGTGCCCAAAAGGAAGAACGATTTCTCTTAAGTCCATAAGACTGCCCTCCTATCACCCCTGACCCATGATCTGTCAAAGGAAATTATCCTTGTCGAGTCAATCCAAAATTTGATAACCATCCCCCCACATGTCGCAGAATCCACAAATTGACCCCATCTTTAAAAAAGGAACCAACAAAGCCGCCGTCCTCCTCTTGCATGGTTTTACAGGGACTCCGGACAGCATACGTCCCCTGGCCAACACTTTACACAGCCATGGTTTTACCGTGATGGCCCCTCTTTTGGCCGGGCATGGAACAACCCCGGAACAATTGGCACAAACAGATTGGAAACACTGGTACACATCCGCTCAAGCGGCGCTTAAAACTTTAAACAAAAATCATGAAAAAATATTTGTGGCCGGTCTTTCCATGGGAGGGCTTTTAAGTCTGAAGCTGGCCATCGATTACCCAAAAATAATTTCCGCCATCAGCTGTCTGGCAACCCCGCTCTATTTGCAATTATGGATCAGGCTTGCCCTGCCCCTTGTCCGGCTTTCTCCTGCCCGTATTTTTTGGAAATATCAAAAAAAATACACCATTGATGTCAAAGACGAGGAAGCCAAATCCAATTTTTGGTCCTATCACCTCATGCCCCTTTCTTGCGTTTCAAGCTTGATGGATCTGCAGGACAAACTACGTTCCGAACTTTCAAGATTAAAACACCCTCTTTTGCTGATGCATTCACGACACGATCATACAGCCCCTTATGGATCGATGGGGCTTATGGCATCCCTTGTTTCTTCACCGATATGTGAAATGGTCACGCTGGAAAATTCGTATCACATTATCACCATTGACACTGAAAGAGAGCTGGTGGCAAAAAAAGTTGCCGATTTTTTTGGAAGATTTGTTTGAAATAGAAGATGAGTTATGAGTTAGGAGTTATGAGAAAAACGGGGAATGTTGTCTCCTAACTCATAACTCATAACCCATAACTCATAACTAACCATGAACGACCTCATCCTATCCATCGACCAAGGCACCACAGGAACCACTGTCTTGATTTTGGACAAGCATCTTAACTTGCTGGCCAAAAAGAATAATGAGTTTACCCAACACTATCCACAACCGGGTTGGGTGGAACACGATGCCGAAGAAATATGGGCCTCAACCACCAAAACGATCGGGGAAGCCCTGCAATTGGCCAGCATTGACGGAAACCGCATCGCCTGCATCGGCATTACCAACCAACGAGAAACCACCACCATTTGGAACAGGCATACACACACCCCCATCCATCGCTCCATTGTATGGCAGGACCGGCGTACAGCCCCGTTTTGCGAAAAACTTAAAAAACAGGGCAAGGCCCCCAAAGTGCGTTCCAAAACAGGTTTGGTGCTTGATCCTTATTTTTCAGGCACAAAAATCCGGTGGCTTTTAGATAATGTCCCCGGCGCCAAAAAAGAAGCTCTTGAGGGCCATCTTGCCTTTGGCACCATTGACACCTGGCTTTTATGGAAACTAACCAACGGGGCTTCCCATGCCACCGATCCATCCAATGCCTGTCGTACTCTTTTATTAAATTTAAAAACTCTCAAATGGGATGAAGAATTGTTAAAACTCTTTGGGATTCCTTCCTCCCTTCTTCCTGAAATAAAACCCAATGCCTCCCCTTTTGGAGTTACCAAAAATGTTCCCGGGCTTCCGGATGGCATCCCCATTTCAGGCATGGCCGGCGATCAACAATCAGCCCTTTTTGGCCAGGCCTGTTTTGATGTGGGCGAAGCCAAATGCACCTATGGCACCGGCTCCTTTTTATTAATGAATGTGGGGACCAAACCCGTTTATTCAAAAAAAGGTTTATTGACCAGTGTGGCCTGGCAACTGGGGAACAAAATTACCTATGCCTTGGAAGGCTCTTCATTTATTGCCGGAGCCGCTGTTCAATGGCTGCGTGACGGGCTTAAGATCATTAATAGTTCTTCCGAAATTGAAAACCTGGCCGCCTCCGTCCCTGATAATGGCGGCGTCTATTTTGTCCCCGCCCTGGCAGGTTTGGGAGCGCCTTACTGGAACCCCCATGCACGAGGGATGATTTGCGGGCTTACCCGGGGGGCCACCAAGGCCCATTTGGCCAGAGCCACATTGGAAGGCATTGCCTTTCAGCAACTCGATATTCTGGAGATTATGCAAAAAGATTCCGGCAAAAAATGCAAAGCCCTCAAAGTAGACGGGGGAGCCTGTGCAAACAACTTGATGATGCAGTTTCAGGCTGATATCTTGGGCACCAAAATTGTCCGCCCGCAAACCATTGAAACAACAGCATTGGGTGCCGCCTTTCTCGCCGGCTTGGGCGTTGGCCTATGGAAATCACAGGAAGAAATCAGACAATCATGGAAACAGGACCATATTTTTGAACCACAAATCCCCAAAGCCAAACGAGAAAGTTTAAAGAAGAAATGGCAGGAAGTGGTGAAGAAAGCGTAAATAGGGTAAGGGCGATTCATGAATCGCCCCTACACAATCTTATGAACCAAGACCGTCTCGTTATTAATACAAATATCTCCGGATTTGAGCCCATCCCTACGCCGGCTGAAGTCAAAAAACTCCTCCCTGCCACAAAGAAGGTGCTCGACCATGTTTTAAAAAGCCGCACGGCCATTCAGGACATTCTGGATGGAAAAGACAAACGCCATTTCATTGTGGTGGGCCCCTGCTCCATTCACGACACAAAGGCCGCCATTGAATATGCCGAAAAATTAAAAGAGCTCGCAAAAAAAGTGGAAAACACCTTTTTGTTGGCCATGCGTGTTTACTTTGAAAAACCGCGCACCACTGTGGGCTGGAAAGGCCTTATTAATGACCCTTATCTGGATGATTCCTTTCATCTTGAAAAAGGGATCAAAATTGCCCGCAAACTTTTACTAAAACTAAACAGCATGGGGCTGGCCACCGCCACCGAAGCCCTCGACCCCATCACACCTCAGTATTTGGCCGAGCTTATCAGCTGGTCGGCCATTGGGGCCCGCACGACAGAATCCCAAACCCATCGCGAAATGGCCAGCGGGCTCTCCATGCCCGTGGGCATTAAAAACGGAACGGATGGCAGCATTAAAATTGCCATCAATGCCTTAAAATCGGTACGCATGCCCCATCATTTTTTGGGAATTAACCAGGCCGGGAAAATTTCCAAATTCTCAACCAAGGGGAATAAGTATGCCCACATTGTTTTGCGCGGCGGAAACGGCAAGCCCAATTATGATGCGGCCAGCATTGCCGCTTGCGAAAAGGAGTTGGAAGCCAACGGCCTGCGTAAAAACATAGTGGTTGATTGCTCCCACGACAATTCAAACAAGGACCACACTTTGCAACCCAGGGTTTTGGAGGACTGTATCGCCCAAATCAAGAACGGCAACCAGTCCATTGTGGGTTTTATGATGGAAAGCTTTCTTTTTGAAGGAACCCAGAACATTCCGGAAGACTTATCCCAGCTTAAATATGGTGTTTCAGTCACCGACAAATGCATGGGTTGGGAAAGCACAGAAAAATGCCTACTGGAAGCGGCTCAAAAGTTAAAAAGATAAGACAGATAAAGTAATAGTGTTCCTATTTGACAAAACAGGAACCTCAGGATAGGAAGCCAAGTTCCTAAAACCTCTATTTTCTATTAACTCATGCCATTTTCTAATTTTTGCGCACTGGAAAATAGCATGGAAAAATAGAGGGAAATTTTCGCTGCGCAAAAATTTCGGGGACGTAGCTCAGCGACCGAGGAGCATGGCGTAAGCGGCGCACGAGGAAGTGGTTGGCGCGTCAAGCGACAACCATTTGGGGGTACAAATTGTTTTTTTTATCGGGGACGTAGCTCAGTTTGGGAGAGCGCTTGAATGGCATTCAAGAGGTCGGCGGTTCGATCCCGCTCGTCTCCACCAGCCTTCGCCCGTTGGGCTATGGCTCGGCGGGCCAATCCAGATTGAAGGCAACCGTATCTATTTTCTAACGCTCTGCATCATTCTAGAACCTTGCAAAAAGGTTTTTCTTATGTCATCTCCCCTCTATGAGAACAAAAAAAGAAATTCTCATCGTCGATGACGATCCGGCGCTTCAAAGCATGCTCACCAAGCGACTTCACGCCAATGGATATTCTTGTCGTCTGGCTTCTTCTGTAGAAGAAGCTTTGGAAACGTTCAAAAAAAATCGACCGGATCTTGTCATTTTAGACCTGGCCTTTCAAAAAACAGACGGAACGGCATTTTTAAAATATGCCAGAGATTTAGATACAGAACCCAACACGCCCCCGGTCATTGTCTTAAGTGGAGTGAGTAACAGGGAAGTTGTCGATTATGTGAAATATCTTGGAGCCAAGGAATTCATGACAAAACCCTACGAATCATCCGAACTTCTCTCCCTTGTCGAATCACACATCTGAACCTTTCTCAACAGCCTGAAAAATATTTAACTGTTTGGAATGATGGGCAAACGAACAGTAAATTCGCTGCCCTGATCAGAGATACTTTCAACTTCAATAAATCCCTTGTGCTTTAAAAGAATTTGTCGGCAAAGGGCCAAGCCCAAACCGGACCCTCCTGTTTTCCAAAGTCCTTCATGATGCACCTGCTCATACATTTCAAAAATACGATCTTGATGCTCCAAGGGAATCCCAACGCCATCATCTTTTACACGAACAAGAACCCAGTCCGGATCCTCTTCAAGTTTGATAATGATGGAACCTTTTTCAAAGCTAAACCGAATGGCATTATCAATAAGATTAACGATAACCTGTTTTATCTTATCTTCATCGCAACTAAGCTTTACCACATTTTGGGGAATTTCAAGTTTCATGCTGATATTTTTCTTTTTTGCCGCAGGTAACATCGATTTATAAACCGAAGTGACAAGATCATTCATGACAAGTTCTTTGAAAAACAACTCCATTTTTCCCGCTTCGAACTTTGAATAATCCAGCACATGGTTAATAAGCCGGGTCAGCCTTTCCACACTTTCCTTGGTAATGGTGAGTGTTTCCCGTTGCAGGGTGTTGATGGGGCCGTCAATTTCATCAAGGACAATATTAATGCCCTCTTTAATGGCGCTGAGTGGCGTCCGCAGCTCATGGGAGACCATCGATGTGAACTCTGTTTTCACTTTTGAAAGACGTTCCAGGTTTTGATTGTCTTCTTTAAGCCGTTTTTCACCGCGATTTTTATAAAGGGCAATTTCAATGGTGGCAAAGAGTTCCCTTTGATCATAGGGCTTTAAAATATAACCGAAGGGTTCGGTTTCTTTAGCCCGATCCATCGTGGTTTGGTCGGAATAAGAGGTAAGAAACACAACGGGGATGTTAAATTCGGCACGGATAATCCTTGCGGCATTAATTCCGTCCATCACCCCTTTAAGCTTGATATCGAGTAAAACAAGGTCGGGTTTAAGCTCGGCGACTTTACTTAGGGCATCTTCTGCTGTGGAGCAAACACCCACGACATTATAGGCCAGCTTGACAAGATTTTGGGACAAGTCCATGGCCACAATACCCTCATCTTCCACAACCAATATCTTGGGCTTTTCCTGAAGGGCCATAGAACCAAAGAGTTAGGCCTAAAGAAAATGAATGTCAAGAATGGCCTGTTTAAGGCTTTGCAAAAAGCCGGGGCATAGCACGCCATGTATGGGGAGTAAAATGAGGGGCCCGAAGAGAATACCCTCTCATGGAACGAGCCCCAAGAACAGGGCGAGCACTTCTTACGGCATATTTCGAAAGAGCATGAGGTTTTTTTGGCGTTTCTGCAACTGTGTTTTCTGCCAGGGCTTGCGCTCCAAGGGAAAGAGGTTCTAATAAAGGCAAAGAAGCTAAGAAAGCCATAGAAGATGTCTTTCCTCCGGAACCCACCAAAGGCGCCCCCGCTTCAGGAGCTGCAACTTGAGTGGCTCGAACAGGCTCGGGGGGCTCCAAACCCGAAGGCCCTTCATTGGGTGGGATAAGTTCAATCACTTGCGATAAAAGGTCACTCAAATATGTTTCAACGGGAGTCAGTCTTTGGGCCATATTTATTTTTTTAATTTCTGACAGGTATCTCCTTATGAAGGATGCGTAAGCTTTCAGTTGTTCTGGCGTTGCCTGTGCCAAACCCATGCCCGCGGTATTTAAATTTGTTTCCAATTCATCCCATTTTCTGGAAATGAAAAGATCACGCCTTTGATCCATGGCCCATTTTATGGCAAGCCCGTCCTGCACCTCACGAGTCTGGCCTTCAAGGGAAGATGCCATCACAGGATCAGTGTTTGCTAATTCAAATAAGCGATCAACCCCAACAATATATTCCAAATGCAAGGGAACCCAACTGCGTCTGAACACATCCAGAACTTCATGGTCTTGAATTTCTTGTAAATCAAACAGGATTTCCCGTGCCGCTAAAACACCGGGGGTAAAATCACCATTGGCAAAGAGACGATCCCAGGCATGGTCCAAATCATAAGCTTCTTCATGGAGGGATGTTGCAACCAAAACATGTTTGGAAGCCTCATACAAATGATGCCAGGCAAAGAGAATGGGAGGAATTTCTCCGTCATAAGGGGCATTCCCCAAAAATTTATCCTTGCAAGGAAGCCCCACGGGATGGGCACGAGTTAAGCGCAGCAATTGGGCAAGCTCACGACCAACTGCATTACAGCCATAAACAAAGAAATCTGAATGCTTCTCATTGAGAACCTTCCATGCTGCATTGACAAAACTTAAAGAAATAAATCGGAAAATTGTTTTCGATCCCGCTTCCTGAACAAGTTGCACGCGAGTCCCTAAACTTTTTTCGATTTGAGCAAATAAACTTTTAAGCAAATCAAACTTCTGTTGGCCTTCAACAGAAAGGTGGGATGTGTCTACTTCAAACTCATAAACCTGCAGTCCCAAATCACCTTGCTGACGTTGCTGCATTTGTGGGACTACTTGGTCATAAAGGTCAGAAATCATCTCTCTTCTGTCTGAAAGTAAGGAAGCCACCACAAATTTGGCTTCCGGCATCCAACGAGAAAGACCCATCACCATCTGCTGCATCCACATATCGGCCAGCACATTCAATGGCAACTCACCCGATTCAACTCTAGAAACAATATCCAAGAATTGGGTTTGTTCACTCCCATGAAGAGACTCCTCAGCAAAAGTAGCCGCTTCAAACGCAAAACCACCTTGTCTAAACTGCTTGGCTACAGGAAGAATACTCACCAGAATCTGGTCCAAATTTCGTGGCTTCAGAGTGGCCAGTCTTAACGCGTTCAAAGTACAATGTAGAGCGTCTTCGGCTTCATCTACAAATCCCAAATGAAAATATATTTCAGTCAATTTTGAAAACTCTTCAACCTCTCTATTGGGAGATAGATTACTAAGACTTTCCTTATGGGCATCCAAAAGCGGTTTCAAACTTTCTTTAACGCTCTCCTTACGATCCGCTTTGTTGCTTTCATTAAAAAGCTGCCAAGCCTGCCACAAACATTCCATTTGCAAATCTTCCCTTTCTGCACGTTCAAAGCATTTGGCCGCACGCACATACTCTTCGGCGGCATAAACAGGGCTTTCTTCCCGTTTAAAATCAGCAAGTTTTCTACGTGAAATGGCTTCTCCTTCAGGAAGGCCCAATCTTTGTTCGATTCTAAGGGCCTCTCCAATCAATTTAGCAGCGTCGCGCTTTGTTCCTTCCAGCTCTGCGGCCAGGGCGGCGTCTTTATAGGTTCTGGCGGCCAATTGACTTTGCTTGCCCGCCACATAATATTCTGCCAATTGTTTATAAACCATTATCATCTCATCAAACTTTGCCGCTTCCTCCAGGGCTTTAATCTGCCTTTTCATGGCCCGTATTTTTTTCGGGTTATCTTTTAAAGTATCCGCCAATTGGGCCGCTTGTGCATAGACGGTGGAAGCTTTCCAAAAATAAAAGAGTCCGTCATCCTGAAGAGCTTGCCCCATACGTTTAAAATTACTTTGCATCTGGAAATAAATATCTCCTATCGCCAGCAAATCATCATAGGATTGGGGGGCTGTTTCTGAACGGTCCGCAGCAAGGCTTGCTAGGGTATCATCAAGGATGGAGACAAGTTCATGGGATCGTGCTTCCTGACCGTCGCGGCTTAAAACCTCTTGCTGAAAAATTGAGGCACGTACCATCTCAAGCACAGCCCTGTTTTTTTGAGCCAACTGATAGGCCATGGCCAGCCATTGGAAAGCTTCTTTCCAATTCCCGTTTTTCATGGAATCAAGGGCCGCATTTTCATAAATGCGTCTTTGCTCCTGCCAGGGAATGTTTTGTATCCATGGTTCTCCATGCGCCACCATCAGCGTTGCTTGTTGTTGAATGCGTCTTAATCGGCCCAGTTTTTCAAATAACGAGAAATATAGACCCCCCTTAGCTTCCTGCTTGTTCGCTTTAAATTGATCAATATAAAGACGAGTCAGATTTTCCCGTTCGGGAATGGGAGGAGGAGTTTTATCAGCAACCAAGTGCGGTAATTCCAAATCTTCTAAGCTACCCAAATCAACCACTTCAACTTCTTCTCCGTCTTCCCCAACAGTTTGCTCTTCATCAGTCCATCTGGAAACTTCACCACCATCAATAATTTCTATCGCTTCATCCTCTTCAGGAAAATCCGCAGCTTCGGATACTCCATCAAAATCACTTTCAGGCCATAAAGGGCTAGACATTCGAAAAAGAGGGAGGTTGGGTTCCACTTCCAAACCATGACTGGCCAATTCCCTTTCAACTGCCAGAGGCAAATCGGATTGAAAATGATTCTGGAAAAAATTCCAGAATCCACAAGCACGCACATCACTTTCTAGTTCTTCCGGGTGACTTAGCAAATGACGGATTTGTTCATCTGATTTTGTTTTAATAAGATGCCCTGCCACGTATCCAGCCACCATGGCCATGTTAAAACTGAGCACTGTCGAGCTCTGCCGACGATCAAATGCCACATCAACACCATGTTCCCTAAAACTGGCAAATAACCCCCGCGTACCAATCATGGTGCCAAGGGCATGAACAAGAACCGATTTCGGATTAACTTCCTGAGTGGAATTGGGCGTGCCGGCAGGTCTGGGCGAAACGATGGACCGCCTAAACTCAGCTAAAATCGCTGCGCGATCCGGGAAATTAGTGGGAATGTATTTATTCAACACTTCCTCGGGCCAACGCCTGCCAACTTCGCGAATATTTGCTAATTCCGCCAGGCAAGCTTTGAATTCAGTAGGAGTATCGGTTTTGTGTTTATCAACAAATATCTGGATTAAATTTTCCCTATCGGCCCTTACAGAGGTCACATTTCCTGAAAATAGGCCACAGTTAATCATGGCCTGGATGAAATAAGGATCATCCATTAAAAAACCGCTGGCGTGCCTCATCAGGAATTCATTGCTTTCCTGATCTCTTTGCTCTGGAGAAACAAGCTCCCGCACCATTAAATCGACTAATTCCTGTCGTTTGAAAAAATCGTCCGGAACATGGTCCGCTATAAAAGAGTTTACAGTTATTTGTGTGCTTTGGGTTAAGGCGTCAATGTGCTTTACTAAATGGGCTATGGTGGAAGGAGCCATCACTTTAAGCCGGGTCACCCTGGCTTCAATCCATGCAGATCGCTTTTGTTCATCCAATAAATCGGCCACGGTGGAAGGGCTTAAGTCCAAGTCTTGCAAAACATCCGCGCGCTTCATGGCAGCGGCCTTTACGGCTGCAGCAGAATAAGGTGTCGCAAATAAAACATCCAAAACAGTATAGAGCCGGGCTTCCCTTTTATCTTCTTCTGTCACAACCACCTCCGGCGGAGGGACCGCAAAAGCCAGAAAGTTTTCCGCCGCCGCTCTGGGTCGCCACGAAACTTCATCAGGAATATATTCCCTCATCGCCTCACCTTCTGCGTCCCAATCCGCCTGCAAATAGTGCATGGGATCATCCATGGCACGCTTGAAATTTTCAGGGATAACCACTTCTCCCATGCGATATAATAAACGATGGGTTAACGAGCTTTTTCTGAAACGCCCTGTGTGTTCATCCGGGAAATGGGTGAGTGATTCTCCCAAAGGCTCGGGCAATTTGGCCAAGAAATCGGGTGTGCCTGCAAGATGCAAAAGAATAAGCCCCAAGGTCAGCATGGGAATATCGAGATCTTGACAATGGGCTTCTAGAAAAGTTTCCCGAATCAAATTGTCAGCAATGGTTACAGCACGGTACTTTAAATGGGGAGCGAACTGATCAAAAACCTGACCTACAATGCCTTCGACATGCCTACGATGAACATGTTTAACATAATAGTTCCCGTTCTCTTCCCATGGCTTCACATCCAATCCAGTTTGCTGACAAGAGGAAGACACCATGCTTTCAAACTCCCTCCATTTTGCTTCATTGGGTCGGGGATAAAAAACAACAACGTGCCCATAGGAAAGAAATTTGATTTCAGCACGCAATGTTCTGCCCGACTTTCCTTCTTCATAAACTTTAAACGCACGGGTTGGAGTTTTTTGAAGTAGGGTGGAAACAAGAAATTCACGGGGAATGGCTCGCATAGATCCAACAAGAGTCATGGAAACAGCGTCTGAATCAACCACACGGCTGTAAGCCTCAAAAAATACTTTTTCTTCTGGTTTTATTTTAAGTTTCGGGCCTTGCGCCGGTTGAACACCACCAACTTCCGCTCCTAAACGAGCCGCTAAGGCTCGATCTAAAATAGGCGATGTTAGAGGTAATCCTGGAAGTGCCCCTATAAAAAGATCCTGAGGATCCGAAGCAACTGGCCCTGATAATGCCTCAGCCACAGGGCCTATAGGAAGGGCCTTTCCCCCACCTGCTGGAGGGGAGCCTTTACCACCTTTGATCTTTTTAACCATGCCCCTTTTTCGCAAAAATTTCCCAAAAGTTGCCTGAAAACTTCAAAAAAAACATTTGCTAAATCCCCGGAATCCCATTAATTGAAGGCCCTCTATGCTATTTCAAATTCTCAAATCAAAAATCCACCGGGCCTTGGTGACTGACGCCAATGTCGACTATGAAGGGTCTGTCACCCTCGATCTAGACCTTATGGAAGCCGCCGGCCTCATGACCCACGAAATGGTCCATATTTGGGATGTCACGACAGGCGACAGGCTTTATACCTATGTCATGCTCCCCGCCCCAAGGGGTTCAGGCACGGTATGCATTAATGGCTCTGCCGCCCATCGCATCAAAAAAGGGCACATCGTTATTTTAACCAGCTTTGTCAACCTCACCCTGGAAGAATACAAAACACACAAGGCCAAAAAAGTGCTCGTCGATAAAAACAATAAAATTGTTAAAGTGAAGGAAGAATAAGCCTTCAGGAGGGCGGTAATAAACTTTCGATCTTCTTAAGGAAGTCAGGGTTCATCCAGTTTTGGGGGCCCACAAGTTTTTTAACGATTTTTCCGGAAGGATCAATTAAGTAGGACTCAGGCAAACCAAAAGTGCCATAAGTGTCTGTGAGATTTTCGCTGGGGTCAAAATAAATCGGGAAATCCAGTTTCATTTTTCCTTTAAAAGCATCGACATCCTTCTTGTTCTCATCAACGGATACGGCCACCAGTTCAAAAGGACGGTCTTTCATGGCGTTATAAAGGGCGTTTACTTTTGGCATTTCTTGCGTACAAGGGGGGCACCACGTGGCCCAAAAATGAAGGAGCACGACTTTGCCTTGAGCCGCAGCCAGTTTGAACTTTTCCCCATTATCCGTACTTACTGTAAAGTCTGGGGCGGCCTTCCCTTCAAGGGGATCATGCCGATGCCATTCTTTTTGCATGTAGGCCCAGTACAAAAAGGAACCTACGACCAAAACAACAAGAAGAAGTCTCTTATTCATGCCACCTTTCTTTCAACAATTTTGGGGCGAGAGTCAACTTTAAATTATCCCCCTTTAAAAAAGGGGGACCAAGGGGGATTTGGGCCCGATTTTATCCCCGTTTCCGTATTTTTTTCTCAGTAAATTCTTTCCCAACGCATAAGAGATATTTGAATCGGGTACGGGAGCTGGAACGGGCTCAAATCCCCCTACCCCCCTTTTTTAAAGGGGGATGAGCTAATCGGAAAAAGAAATGGAGTGAAGATGATCGGCCAAACGAGTGGCAAAACTCATAATGGTAATCTGGGGATTCACACCCAACGAAGTGGGAAAAACAGAACCATCGGCAATATAGGCATTATCCAAATCATGAATCTTTAAATTTTCATCCACGACAGAATTACGTGCATCCTGTCCCATGCGACAAGTGCCCAGGGGATGAAAGGCCGCCGACTCAAAATCACTGGCTTTCCATTTTCGTTTGGAAAAAACATCCAGTTGTTTGGGGCTGGTAAGTTCATGCACACATCTGGTCGCACAATAAATCTTTTTGGCCCCGGCCTTAAAAAAGATTGCCCCCAAAATGGCCAACCCCTTTTGAAAAAGTGCCACCTCTTTTTTGGACAAGGAATAAAAAACAAGGGGATTGCCGTCCCATCCTTTGACAACACGTCCGTGCCCTTGGTCATGAACCAAAAAACCAAAAATGGCACAATGCCTGTAGGAAAAAAGAATCTCCCTTAAAACTTCGGGGGGCTGATACAAACTGGCCGCCAACAGCCACGGTGGAAAAAAAACGCTTTCAAACATCACCCCTTCTTTTTCCAGGGCCGTAATGGCTGAACCTTGGGGCACCCCTCTGAAACCATCGACCACTTCATCAAACATTCCCACCATTTTGCACGTGGGATGAATGGTTAAATTTCGACCTAAAGCTTTTGAAAAACGAGCCATACGACTTTTTTTAAGAAGAAGGGGTGTGTTTAAAGTGCCACAGGAGACAATCACGTTTTTGGGATAAATGATGACAGAGGATTCTTTCTTTCGTGTTGCAGGATTTAGCCAATGGGCCTCAATGCGAATAACGCGGCTGCCTTCAACAACCAAACGATTGACCTTACACAAGGAGTAGATCTTGGCGCCGTTGCTTAAAGCGCTGGGCAGATAACTGCGTTCCATGCTGAGCTTGGCGCCTGTGGGGCATCCAAAAATACAGACCCCCTTCCCTTCACAAGCCCCCACATTTCTCTGCAAAGGAAAACCCTCATAGCCAAGCCGGGCAGCTCCCTTTTGCAAAATCTTGTCGTTTTCAGAAAAAACTTCAGGGGCCACCGGTTTTACCTGCAACATGGCTTCAACACGTTCAAAATAGGGATTTAATTTTTCCTGGGTCAGATTTTTCAAACCATAATCATCTTGCCATTGGCTCAAGACATCAGCCGGAGTACGAAAACATGTCCCGGAATTAATCACCGTGGTGCCTCCCACACATCTTCCTGTAGGAAGTAAAATGGGTGGCAGCCCCATCGTCGAAAACATTCCGCCGTCCCTATAAAGAAGCCGATTGCGTTCAATGGTTGGCAAGTTTTGAAACTGTTCTATGGAAACAAAAGGCCCTTCTTCCAAAATAACCACCTGATGCCCCAAAAGCGCCAACTCACGAGCCACCACGGCCCCCCCGGCCCCCGATCCAAGCACACAAAAGTCAGCATGGATTTCGGAGGGCTGTTCGTTGTTTCGTGGAGGCTGATTATTTGTGAAAAAATCGGGGTTCTTGTTCTGGTCTTCTTCAAACCCCAATTCTTTGGCCAATTTTGGATGGGAATAAAACGAGGTATAAACAAGAACCATCAAAGGACGCAAAAGCGCATACAACAAAAAAGTGGGTTGATAAAACCACCATTGATAAACCCGTTTCTTTTCTTCAAAAGAAGATTTTTTCAAACATTTAAAATAACGGATTAACAAAAAAAGATTAAACCCTAGCAAACCAAAAAGAACACCCACACGTAATTGAAGGGAAAGGGCTGAATACGAATTCTGGATTCTTTTGCGAAAACCAATTTCTTCCAATGAAAATTTTCCAAGCGCTTGGGGGGTTAATAGAACAGGGGCCGCCAATTCTAGATGATCGGCCGCCCATCGGGGTAAAACCCTAAAAAAATCCATGGCAGAAGTGTAGATATTCTGAACTCTGGGGTCAATCCAATTTCAGGCAAGGCCTTACTTTCCTCTTTTCTAAAAAAACATCGCCATGGCCTGGTTGGAAAAAATAAGGCCTTCGCTGGTAAGGCGATAACCGTCTTTTTCCATCCATTGTTTTTCTCTTAAGCGAGAAAGAATCTGTGGATATTGTTCGGACAATGATTTTCCAAAAAACTTTTCAAAATTTTCGGCATTCACCCCGTTAGAAAGCCTTAAAGCCATCATCATGAATTCGGCCATGGCCGTTTTTTGGGAAATAAATTCCGTATCAAAACAAATATCCCCGCTTGCCAGGGCTTTCAAATAAACTTGGGGGCTTTTGAAATTGGTCGTTCGATAACCAAAATTTGCCCCCCGTAATTGGTGAAAAAAGCCGCACGCCCCTGCTCCCAAAGCCAGATAAGGCTCGTAGTTCCAGTAAGCAAGATTATGCCGGCATTCAAAGCCGGGATGGGCAAAATTGGAAATTTCGTATTTGGCAAGGTTCGTTTTCAAAATTCTTAGCTGGGTGGTTTTAAACATGCGGGCCTGATCCTCTTCATGGGGCATGGCCGCCTTTTTTTCATGAACCAACTTGGCATAGGGCGCCCCTTCTTCCACCGTGAACGAATAACAAGAAAGATGGGGCGATTGATAATCGAGCAACTCATTTAAATCGGCCTTCCATTCCTCCATGCTCTGCCCCGGAAACCCGAACATGAGATCGGCATTCCAGTTCGAAAACGTTTCTGCGGCCCACCCCAAAGCCTGCCGGGCCTCCTCAGCTGTGTGAATGCGACCAAAAGCCCCCAAATATTTGTCATGCAAACTTTGGATGCCCAACGACAAGCGATTAATACCGGCCATTTTGAATTCGTTCAGATTTTTTTTGTCTATTGTTTTAGGGTTGGCTTCCAAACTTATTTCCGTCTGGAAAGACATTTCAAAATAGCCGGACAACGCATTTAAAATGCGTTCTACTTGGGCCGCCCCCATTAAAGAAGGAGTGCCTCCCCCAAAGAAAATAGTTTTTAACTTTGTTTTTTTGGGAAAGAAAAACTGCCCCGTTTGATCAAACAAAGAACACCTAAAAGACAATTCTTTGATAAGGCCGTCAACATATTCTGAATAAAGAGTGGGATCATTTTTTACGGCATAGGAATTAAAATCACAGTACTGACATTTATAGAGGCAATAAGGAAAATGGATGTAAAGCGATAGGGGCTGGAGATGCATAACCTGCATTCATCCCCCTTAAAAAAAGGGGGACTAAGGGGGATTTTATCCGTATACTATTTTTTCTTTTTCTTCTTGGCAGCTTTTTTGAGAGATTTATGGGCTTTTGCTTTTTTGACCGTTTTTTTCGGGCGTTTCTTGACGGCCTTCTTTTTTGCCTTGGCAGGCTTGGTCCTCTTGGTGGATTTTTTGGCCGATTTCTTGGATACCAGTTTTTTCTTGGCTGGTTTTTCCGTAAGAATGGCCGGGGCCTTATCCGCAATGGGATATTTGTTCCTGCCTAAAACAAGGTAATATTTGGAACCTATTTGCTGCAAATCTTTGGCAATTTCATAATAAGAGGCTCTTGAAAACTTGGCTCCAAATTGTCCCCCTTTCACCAAACAATAAAGGGCATCTTGTTTTCCCCTCCATAAAAAATCACCGTTTAAGAGTTCGATACTTCCATCCGTTAAAGTAAGTAAATACCCCACGATGGTTCGTTCAATCTTAACAATCCAATAAGGGATATCTTCCACATCAAAATAAATGGGCTTATCTTCACCGGTGAGAAAATAATTTCCTTCTTCATTACGGGCAATGTTTTTGTAAAGAAATTGAACGGTACGTTCATGCAAGATGGGATATTCCCCCTGAAACCAGTTTCCTTCTCCATCCAACCGAATTTTTTCTTGAGCTTGTCGCTTCACTCGTTGATCCATCATCTTTTCGATTATAATGAGCTCCAAAGAAAAGACAAGAAAAGTCTTATAGTTACCCTATTGACCTCAAACGTTTTTCTAAGCCTTGTGGGACTTTCTTCTCAAAATAAATATAAATAAATAGATTATATATTAATATTTAAATTACTAATAATTAACAATATTTTATACTTTCAAACCATTCGATAGCGTCTTTGATTGCGGGGTCTAAAGGAGAAATGGAATACCCAAGCGTATGGATGGCTTTCTGGCTATTTAAGTGTTGGCCATATTGGATGAAACGAATTCCCAATAGGGACATGGGAGAAGGTTTTTGGAATCCATAATAGCTTATCGCTTCCACTATTTTGGCCAATTGGGCAGCTAAAGGAGTGGGTATCTTAAATTTGGGGGGAGCCACCTTCCCTATTTTACATATCAAGCGAATCAAATCTCCTCCTGTAATGTTATGCCCTCCCAGAATATAGCGCTCTCCACTCCTTCCCTTTTGGGAAGCCAACCAATGCCCCCTGGCCACATCATAAATACTCACCGCATTGATTTTACCTTCAATAGAAGCCGGCAATTTTTTATTCATAAGCTGGGGGATCAAACATAATTGGGGTGGTTTTAATTCGAAAGGCCCAAAACAGCCGGTGGGATTTACAATAACGATGGGAAATCCCTTTCCAGCCTCGGATCTGACTTCTTCTTCCATCAGATGCTTCACCCAAAAATAAGGATGGGGAATTTCTTTTAAATGATAGGAACAAGTTTCATCGGCCATTTCCCCTTCTTTTGCAGGTCTGCCAATGGTTGTAAGGGTGCTGGTATAAACCAATTTATTGATGGAACTCCCTTTAAGAACTTCAAGCACCGTTCTTAAACCAGAAAGGGCCTTTTCTTCGTGCTGTTTTAAATGGAAAGGATGGAGCGGATAATAAGGCGCCGTATGAAAAACAAGGGAGCAATCGCGTACCGCCTTTTTCAAAAAAGAGGCCTCATGAATATCCCCCTGACTATATTCAATATCCAAACCCTTTAAATTGAGTGAGGGGGTAACCCCACGCGAGACGGCCCGAACCTCCACCCCTTCCTTCAACAAATATCGAATGAGGTTATTTCCAATAATTCCTGTGGCTCCCAAAACGAGGGCTTTCATGGTTAAACATTTAACTAAAATCTTGCGCTCTCACAAGGGCTCATGTTAGCAAGTTTTCTCATGACCCCCAAGACCCTCTTTCAAAAAGTATGGGACAACCATGCGGTATGCGACCTTCCCGATGGCAGCACCCTTTTGTACATCGACCGTCATCTTGTGCACGAAGTGACCTCTCCCCAGGCTTTTGATGGTTTGCGTTTAAACAAGCGCAAACTTCGCCATCCGGAACTGACTTTTGCCACCATGGACCACAATGTCCCCACCGAAAATAAAAAAGACATTCGCGACCTGATTGCCAAAACGCAAATTGAAACCCTTCAAAAAAATTGTAACGAGTTTGGCATCACCCTCTATGACCTCGATTCTGACAAACAGGGCATTGTCCATGTCATTGGGCCCGAATTAGGGCTGACCCTTCCGGGAACAACCATTGTATGCGGGGACAGCCACACTTCAACCCATGGGGCTTTTGGAGCGCTGGCTTTTGGCATTGGCACTTCTGAAGTGGAACACGTCCTTGCCACCCAGTGCCTGGTTCAACAAAAAGCAAAATCCTTCAAGGCCAATTTCGTCGGCAAACCCCACGCCCATGTCACGGCAAAGGATTTCATCCTTAAACTGATTGGTTCCATTGGAACCGCGGGCGGTACGGGTTATGTTCTGGAATACACGGGCGAAGCCATTAAAGCCCTTTCTATGGAAGCGCGCATGACCATTTGCAACATGAGCATTGAGGCCGGTGCCAAGGCGGGGATGATTGCACCCGATGACATCACCTTTCAATACATAGCATCCGGTAAAAGACCCTTTGCCCCCAAAGGCAAAGCCTTGGAAGCAGCCATCGTCAACTGGAAGAAATTGGTCACCGACACCCAGGCCCCCTATGACCGCGAAATCACCATTGACGTAAGCCAAATGGCGCCCCAGGTGACCTGGGGAACAAACCCCGGCATGGTGGTCGATGTTTCAGGAGTGGTCCCCAAACCCAGCGAAGTCAAAAACTGTGCTCCGGCGGATGTTGAAAAAGCCCTGGAGTATATGGGTTTGAAACCGGGAACCAAAATAACCGACATCCCCATTAATGTCGTTTTCATCGGAAGCTGCACTAATTCGCGCATTGAAGACTTGCGGGCGGCTGCCAAAATTTTCAAAGGGAAAAAAGTATCAAAGAAAGTGAAAACTCTCATTGTTCCAGGAAGCGAGCAGGTACGTCTTCAGGCTGAACGCGAAGGGTTACACAAAATATTTATTGAAGCAGGAGCCCAGTGGCGCAATGCCGGCTGCAGCATGTGCCTGGCCATGAACCCTGACAAACTGGAGGCTGGCGAGCGTTGTGCCTCCACATCCAACCGCAATTTTGAAGGCCGCCAAGGCAAGGGCGGACGTACCCACTTGGTAAGCCCCGAAATGGCTGCAGCTGCCGCCATTGCCGGACATTTTGTGGATATTAGGGCGTGGGAAATGTAGGGGGAAAATACACCATTATGGAACCATTTACCATTCATACAGGAAACATGGCCCTTCTTGACCGGGGCAATGTCGATACGGACCAGATTATTTCAAAAGAGTTTTTGAAATCGATTAGCCGCACGGGTTTTGGTCCCCATTTATTTCATGACTGGCGCTATTTGCCCGACGGCAAGCCCAATCCCCACTTTGAATTAAACAACCCTGTCTATGAGGGAGCCACCATCTTGGTCGCGGGGAATAATTTTGGTTGTGGGTCTTCACGCGAACATGCTGTGTGGGCTATTAGCCAGTATGGCTTCAAGGTTGTCATGGCCCCCATTTATGAACGCCATGGGGAAATCATTCCGGCCTTTGCCGATATTTTCAGGAACAACAGTTCAAAAAATGGTTTATTGCTTATTGAGCTGCCTGAAAAAACGGTGAATGAAATAAAAAAATTCGTTTCGGAAAATGCCCCCCTTCAGGCCACCATTGATCTGCCCAGCCAGAGCATCACACTCCACCTTTCTCCAGAAAAAAAGGTTTATCATTTTCTCATGGATGCCGGCCTGAAACAAAAATTTCTGGAAGGTTTGGATGAAATTGGCATGACGGAAAGATATATTCCTCAAATTGAAGCTTTTGAGGCGAAGCATTCAACACAGATGGTTTGAATCATCGGTTTTTTCCCGTATCATCCCCCTTTATCACCGCGTAGCGGGATCCCGTATGCGGGAAAAAAGGGGGGCAGGGGGATTTGTTCCCGTTCCAGCTCCCGTACCCGATTCAAATATCTCTTATGCAAAAAGAGGTTGGGAAAGAATTTACTGAGAAAGGAATACAGAAACGGGGATAAAAGCGGGCCCAAATCCCCCTTTATCCCCCTTTTTTAAAGGGGGATATCATCGGGAAAACACAAAGACCCTCTATATTAAGCTTGGCTCGATCTTCGCCAAGCTCAAGGCACAGGCTTAGCTCACCATTTCCGGGTAAGGGTAATTCATGAATTACCCTTACAAAAAAAAACGTGAAAACCATCCTCAAAAAAGTATCGCGCAGTTTTTATTTGTCGCTTCGCATCCTGCCTAAAAAAACACGCACTCCCTTGGCACTGGCCTATTTACTGGCTAGAAGTGCCGACACCATCACCGACACACCGGTTCTTCCGGTTCAAGAAAAAGAAAGATTTTTAAGTCTCTTAAAAAACGAGATCAACGGTGCTTGGCATGAGCAAAAAGATTGGGATCATTTTTTTGCCCAAATAATTTCCCATCAAAATTTCACGGATGAACAAAAACTACTTCAAGAACTGCCAAACATTTTAAAACTTTTTTCTGAAACGGATGAAAAAGAAAAAAAACTGATTCGCGATGTCGTGCTTCATCTTATAGGGGGGATGGAAAAAGATCTAATACGTTTTGCCCATGCCACCAAACAAAACCCTGTCGCCTTGGAAACAGAAGCTGACTTGGAAACCTACTGCTTTGATGCCGCAGGCATTGTGGGGCCTTTTTGGACACAAATGCTAAAGCTGACTTTCCCTCTTAAAATAATTTCTGAAAATGAAGTAGACCAGTGGGCCATTGCCTATGGAAAAGGCCTTCAGATGACCAATGTGATCAAGGACCTTGCTTGCGACCTAAACATGGGGCGATGCTATATCCCGCTTGAAATTCTGAAACAATTCAACCTGACTCCCACAAATTTAAAGGATCCCCAAAACAAACCCGCTCTTGACCGCCTGATAGAAAACCTGATCCAACGGGCCTTGGGCCATTTAAAATATGCTGCAAAATACATGGAAATAATCCCACGCAAACACGCCACCACCCGCCTAGCCACACTTCTCCCCTGCATGATCGGCTTGGAAACCCTTCGTTTCCTAAAAGAAGACCCAAACTTATTAGACCCCACCCTCCCTCATAAAATCTCCCGGAAAACCTTAAAAAGGGTAGTAATCACCTCCTGTTTCCTGACTTTTTCTCATAAACTCATCCAAAATTCTCTAAAATGAAGCAACCCTTCCTTTCTTTTGCCGAAGATCAACTATCATTTATTTATGAGTCCGCCATCCTTCTATAGACCCCTTCGATCTTTTTCTGGTGCACGTATTGTACCCGGAAGCCTTGTATTAAGGCCAACACCACATCCCGTTATTCCACCTCCTTCTCGTTCAAAAAGTGTTGCAAAGGTAAGCTTAAAACCAGGTGATTTGCTTCATACAAATAGCTCACTAGCGCCAGACATCGGGAAAGATCGATATTGGAATAGAACCACTCCCTTTCCAGACATAAGCTTACACACTCCTTCCCTTCGTGCTCCCTTGTGGGTTCCCCAATACGATGGGCATGGGAATTTAGTGGGGCATCATCATGAGGGATGGAAAGCCGCCAGCAGTGATCGGCCTGCAGATTCATCAATAAGTCCTGATCAAGGTATTGCTATAAAGAGTAAAGAAGTTGTGACTCGCATCCTTTCAAACCCTGATTTTATGGCTCGCATGAGTAGCATAAGCGAACGTGCCTCACTGGCTTTGGCCCTGGACCGGGACCCCACGATAGTAGCTGCTAATCGTGCCCTCGTTATCGAACGAGTTTTAGAATTTGTAAAAAAATTGGGTGCTGGTGCAGAAAATTTTTTAGCAGACCCGGCCCATGTAGAAGGGTTGATTTTAGCCCATATCCCATCCCTTGCCGATGAAATGGAAGTGGGCGCAGTGACTCCTGTCGAACCTCTACCAGATTCCGTCCGAGCTGAAATGGAACGGGTTTCTCGAATTGTTACAGCTGATAATGTATATCGAGCGACGCAAGCACGCTTGGCTATGGGACCAGAGGGCGTCGTCCATGCGACTCCTTCTTTAAGGGAAGCCAGAGAGAACCGCGGTCGCACCAGGGATGACATCAGAATCATACGCAACTTCACCACGTTTGCGCGACGAGCTGCCGAATGGATTTATTTAAGGGAAAACATCATTCCTCGTTTAAGGGAACGCTATCAGGAAATCGTTTTTGGTAATTTTGGCCCTGGATATTTAAAATTTGATCATCCTAATGGACGTACCCTCTATGCTACTTATGAGCCCTTTCTTTTAGCGAGTCTGGATCCAAAAATGCGCGTCCTTGTTTATAATGATGAACCAGAACCACTTAAGCTCATTGATGAGTTTGATGGTACCCTTACCGTTTTTTTAAGTTGGGTCCCCTATGAACTCTATCCTGATGATCCCGAAATCGCTCAGATGTTTTGGCAAGCCTATGGGGCACGGTGGCGGGAGGAAGTGAGGGCCGAAAGAAAAGCCTATGAGGCGTTCATTTCGAGTACCTCAGCCACTCCTGTTAGAGGGGTCACTTGGATGAGGGGGCATGGAAAAAAAGCCGCTGCGGTCGCTACACTAAGGATTCCCGGTGATTCTCTTAAAAAAAGGATAACACTCCAACCCAGGGGAGATTATGTGGTGACCCCTGTTGAATTTCCTCCCATGCATGGGGCTTACTTCCATCCTGTTCAGGATTATCTCGATGGCGATCGGAGGGACAGGATTTTTAGCCTGCTCACCCTTATTCGAATTGTTGATGCTCTTGTGCCAGAGGGTTATTTATTTACGGATCCACGAAATGGGCCCACCATTGTTCCGAACATGTTAGGAAGTCTTCTTCCCTATAGCCCGGATGCAAACTTAATGCAGACACTGGGTTTGGAAATAGATAACGACCTGAATGCTTCTCCACAAGGGGCTTCAGCTATTGTGTTCAGAAAAAAAGGCTCTTCTAATGACTTTGTTAAAAGCATGATGGCTCAGGGAATAGAAGGTCTGCAAAGAGCCCTCCAAGAAAGACCTTCCTAAAGCTTTGACACCACGCGTAAAATGAAGTTCTACCCCAAACAACTTATTTTGAAAAAAGCCGAAGCTAGGAGGGCATGGCCATCTTTCGTACCAATAATGTGCTGCCTTTTCGCCCCAGTGTTCGTCCCGTAGGATGGGGCCCCTTCCCTCGCGTTAGGGGAACTAAACCGGGCGCATCTTTGCGACCTCATTTGTCTCCATCTTCATCTCCAGCTGATCTTCAACCTCCTCAACCTGTCTCACGTTCTCGAGAAAATCGTCGACTGGCTGTGGGGGCCCCTTCTGATGGAAGGGATGAATTTGTTTTGAAAGGGCAACAACTTCCAAGTTTAAGAGAAGATGGGGTCAGAGCTCTGTTTCCCGAAATGGCTTCCAACGATGGATCGGGTCGAAGAACTACAAATCCGGGTTATCGACTGCAAACTCCTTTTCGCCATCATGTGGCTCAAGATTCGGGTGGATCTGCTCGTGCCGTTCCTCCGCCTCCAGCTCCTGAACCGCCTCCAGCTATTGTTCCCGCTGCGGTACCACCCAGCGAGGAAATGCCAGCAATCTTTGAAGCGGGAGTTTTCCGGACTTTTATGAATGAGGGATTTTCTGTCGAAGTGAATCATGGACAGGAGGGGCAATACCGTCTCCACAACCAATATAAACTCCAAGGATCTGTTTATTTTGATGAAGTAACAATCACCTATCATGTATGGGGACTGCCCATTGAAGTTAAGAGAGGAGATACCTAAATCCGGCGTGAAAACACCATTTTTCAGACCAGCGAGTCCATCGTTTTAATTTTCTTCAGAGCAAATTCAAAGACATCCTTGTTGGGACTGTTTCTCGGAAATTTGAGTGTGTGAATATTTCCGGTATGCACCAACTCTCCCGGCATCAGCAATAATTTGTGCCGAAGTGATTCCAACGTGAAGGATTGCCAATCACCCGGCAGACAAAGTCGCTTGAACCACATGACGAGATTGTACGCCAAAAGAGAAAGTTCCGCGTAGAGAGCATTCGCACAAAAATGATTGGTCGGCGCTCCGGCAAAAGGAAAGTCGTTTTTCAAAATCCGGATAATCCTTTCCAACCCGGCTCGAGCTTTATAAAAATCGAAGACTCCGTAGGGTGTGATATCGAGATTGGTGACGATCATCGAGTAGGCATATCGGTCCAAGGTAAAAAGAGTGAGTCCGTCGTCTTCCGGATCAACGATCCTTCTCAAGACGACATAGCGATAAGGTTTTTTCCATTTGCCGGGTTGATACAAAAGCTCGGAGGTTGAGAATCGGTCGTTGATTCTTTGATAGCGGGCCGAAAGAAAAAGTTTCTTCAGAGGAGAAGATGTCTTGGCAACAATGGCAAACTTCACGTGATTTTCGTCCAGCGTCCGGACAAAAGAACCATCATAAAACCCTGAATCGGCACGGGTGCGCAAGCGGATGGAAGTTGGCAGAATAGAACGGGCTTGTTGAAAAAGATCAACCACACCATCTGAGGTGTAAGCGTTCCCCGGCCTTAAAAATCCACCCAGACAATCCTTGAGAGAACTTTCTGAGACGACCAGCGGGTGATAGGATTTTCTTCCTGGATGTCCGGGGTTGTAACCTTTGACCACGCCTTCCTGTTTTCCGTAGAGAGTCTTCGCGGTGGAATCAAAATCAAAACAGAAACTTGAGAGGGTAGAAGATTGAAGGATGAAATATTTTTTGAGATCATTGTGGACTTTCCAAAGTGACGGCAGCAGTTCCGTCGATGACCTCACCAAAAATCGGCGCAATGTTTGAGGATCGGGAAAGGTTGGGAGCCCAGTCAGAAAATGAAAGACGCCATTTGTTTTCAGAAGAGAAGACACTTCGATTTTTTCCAAACCAAGAATCATTGGATAAATCAAAGCCAAAATCATTTCGCTCAAAGAATACTGATTGTTTCTCTGAGAATAAGACAGGTGTCGGAAGAAGCAGGATCGTATTTTTAGTTGCTGGAGAAATTTATGAAAGAGATAAATTCCACCGAAATGAGTGAGGCCAGACGCGGTGAATTTTGTACGGATTTTTCGAGCCCCAGAACGCATGTATTGAAGCTAACTAAAAGTTAGGTTCAATACTAGCCACAAAAAACTCTATAATGCCTGTCAGTGTTGAGCAAAGGAGGCATTCCCTACACCATTCACGCCGGATTTAAGGAGATACTATAACTCGTTTGGACTCTAGAGATCAGAAGCTTGTACTTAAAGATGGGGATATCATCACCCTTGGCCATGAACCTCCCTTTGTGTTTCGTAGCCCCTTTGAAAAAATGAACCAGTCCGAAGAAATTGCTTTGGCCACCACTCTTTTAAAACCTGAAGGAACCACCATTAACATAGGTCATGCTCAGGCAAAGGTAACCCAAGAAGACCCTTGGGCGCTCACTCTTGAATGGACCGGAGGAGAGGCCATCGTCATTGTCAAAAAGGAGAATAAAACAAAAATCGTTCTGAATTCCTCTGGTAAAAAAGAGGTCCTCCAAGAAGGAGATTCGGTCAAAATGGGGAATAGAAAATTTTTCCTCTATAAGAGATTAATCCAACCCATGCCGAGTTATTTCATTGAAAGCTGTGTAAAAGCTGTGAGCAATCCGGGTCAAAGGGTAGGAGGATTTAACGAAAAACCCTATTATGGAATTCGGTATCAAGCAGGAAGGGGCTATAGCCTGATCAATGGGCAACCTACAGGAAATACCCTCACGGTGGATTATTATGACATGGTCATTTTACGTGATGGGGAAGAACCTGTTTTACTAAAACCCGGAAAAGAAGAATGCATTCCTTTTGATGCGGTCATTAAGATAGGCAAACAATATTTCAAATTCACCAAACCCTTTGATGAAATGCCTGAAGCGATGGGGGCAGCTCTTATTGGAGCCGCCGTTGACAACAAAGCATCTGTAGCTATTGATGCTGGCCCCTCACAAGGAAGCATCTCCTACGATGCTGAAAGCAACCCTGTGTTGACATGGAAAAATGGTGAACCACTCCATGTTATTAACAACCGTGACCGTCGCGCATTAAATGCAGAAAAGCCCACACATATTCTTGTGGATGGGGACCTCATCCAATATGGCCCCGGCCAATACTATCGTTTCATCAACCCCATATCCCTCATGCCACTTTGGATGACGGGATGGCTCATTTACGCCTATGATCAACCCCATACACCTTTCAAAAAAAGCATCGGAGGATCGACTTATGAATTCTTCTACAGTCCAGAAAATGGCAAAGGCCTCGGGATTCGTCTGGAAAAGGGTGAATTAGAAGTTTTTGATAGTGGAAGTAAACGACAAGTACCAGCAGGAGAAACCGTTTTCTTGCGATTGGGGCGGATTTATAAAATAGGGGGGCAACTCATACAATTTGGATTCCCCATTCGAAACATGCCTGCTTGGTTAAGATCGCTCAGTGATTTTGATCGATACATCTACCCTCATTCCCACGGATTACATTATGATGGCGGAGTTCATTTTCAAGTGAAACGAGAAAAAGAAGGTTTTAACCTTAGAATCAGTAGTGAAACCCATGATGGGAGTGGGAAGGTTATTTATATTTTTCATCCTGGAGGCCGGATCGAGGTTTTAAAAAGCTCTGATCGTCAGGTGTATGTCGGACCGGGAACATGGGTTAAATTTGGAAAAGCGAAAGCTTTTAAAATTCCCACGCCACAGACAACAGGACAGCAAGAGGCAAGAGGGCCGAACCAGCAAGGGAAAAAGACCCATCAAAGGCCTACAAGGAAAGACCTAGATCCCTATTATTACGTTTTGGGTATTGCCAGGGACGCGTCCCAAGCAGACATTAAAAAAACCTTTCTACGATTGATGCAAGAAAACCATCCCGATCGATTTGCACACCAAGGAAAAGAAGCTGAACGGGCGGCTAAGGAGCGCACTCAATGCATTGCCGAAGCATATGTTGAAATATGCGAAGCCAATGGATGGTCGGTAAAATAAACCTATAGCCCCCACCTCAAAACTTCCCACCAACATTCGTCTCTACCCCATAAACCACTCCATAAAACTCCACAACTTTTCTTAAAAATGACCGAAATAACCCATAGATGAGCAAGCTTCTCTCTTTTACTCCCAGAACAATACCCCTCCGCCCCATGCCGGGCGGCCCTTTCAGGCTTGGGGTAAGCGGGGCACCACGGGTACATCCCAAAAATGCCCCCTCATCAACCCCAAAATCACATACAAAAGACGGGTACGATGATGGCTCTTTGGCCCCCGTTCCTTTAGCCCTCAGGCTTACTCCCCCCACACGTTTTAAAACGCTCGCAGAAGCCGCATCGGCCATGGCCCTGCCCTTAAGCTTAGAACTAACGGGCCTAGAACAAAAAGTACCAACTCGAGCTATAGAAGAATTAGGCACGCTGCCCTTAAGAAGACCGCAGATGATGGGTGCTTCCGATCCACCGGGCGATCATCGAGCTCAAGTGGGAAGCCTAACTGTTTCAGAAGGTGGTTCCGGAAGTGCTGTAATAGTCGATGAAGATCTAACCAGGGATTTACCACCCATTAGTCTAGGAACAACGATCACCATAGGCAGGGTTACCTATGTCGTTACGAGCCGCATTGAAAGTGACCCCACCTCGGATGTTTATTCCCTGTTAGCAACAAATGCTATTAAAGGTCCTATCATTGAAGGAGATTTTCTTTATTTAAGAATATTAAAACAGGGCCAAATACTTACACCAAGTGAGGTGCCCCATAAACCCATAGCAAGAAATGCTTACATCGTTTCCAAACTGACCGTACAAATAGGAAGGTCCTGTTTATTGAATGAAACAATCTATACTGTGGAAAAAATTTTGGGAGATGGGGCATCGGCAAATGTTTATTTATTGCGCGACGAACAAGGCAAGCCCATCTGCTTGAAGCTGTTTAAAGCCGGTTGGGAGCACGTCTTTCGGGAAAGCTTGCCTCTTCTTGAAGGCGTAACAGGAGTTGTGAAAAGGCAATTTGTGGCCCACAACGCCTATTTGATGGAATACGTGACTGGGTGGTATTTTGGGGATCATTATCGTTATGATTCCATGAAACCATTAGGCAATCCCCAAGGACTCAGGCCTTTATTTCAACATCCATCAAAACGAATCGGATACGCACGCACGGCCATGCGCATGTACGAAGAATTGGCCGAAAAAGGCTACCGCATGGAGGACATGAAATACAATACGTATCTCATCACTGATGATGGTCGTTTTGTAAATTTGGATGTCGATGGCACCAAAAAAATCGAAGGGCATGAAGATGAATTTTATAAGACGGTACGTGCAAGAATTTTTCATTCCCTTTGTCTTATCTGGGGAACAGAAAGTGGGGTTTGGAGAAATGGTCCAACCTTACGAGCGCCGCGTAAATGGGACTCAGTTGAGATTCGTTTTGTTAGAAATGCAGAATCAATAGCACGAGACCCAGACCCCATCCTGGAAATAACCCCCGAATACAGGGAGTTTTCCCAAAGAGCCCTCGCCCTCTTCAGAAAAAAATATGCTTTTTTAATTCCCAACGAGGACAAGGCAAAACCAACCCCAACAGTTCAAGAAACATTGGCACTCATCGAGGCTTATAAACGCTATCTTACCGAACTTGAAGAAATGGCGACAAGAAGGCTCGATAGAACTTCGGCGATTGCCGAAGTCTTAGAAGCCAATGAAAGAGCCCACGCTTTCTACCAAGGGCGTAAGAGCATACATGATGCTAAGGGTCTTAACATAGCGCGAGTCGTCTTTGAAGATTTTGGTGATTTAAAATTAGTTGATGCCGTTGAAAACTTACTTTTCGAGGGCCGAGCCAAGGCAGTGTTGAAAGATACGCAATGGAGCAACGATCAAAAGCTTGAAGTATTGCACGAATTCATGGGTCTTTTGGGATTAATGGCAAAGCTATTGAACATTAAACCCCTTGATGCGATGCCGCCACGGTTGGGAGCCACGCTGCTATGGCTACACACTCGGGGAAGTGATGATAAGGTTGAATTGTCTTTGGATCTAGCAAGAAAAGTACTCGATGGTTATGCGTGGTCGGATGAAAGCAAATTCTTTTTGTTTTACTACCTCACCCGAAAAGACGAGTTTCTTGAAAAATACATCCCCGAAGAAGGCAGGAACATTGCCTATCCGTGGCATTTTACCCCCCTGGGGCCGGAAGGTTTGGAACACATTCCACCTGAACAATCTGAATATTATTCCCTTTTGAACGAAAAAACCGAAGCGGCCTTGTTTAAATTCTTTAACGGTGATCGTTATGAAAAGGTACACGATGTCAAAGAAGGAAAATTTATTTATCCCCGAGAAGATAGTTTTTGGTTGGAAATGATTCTTGTGGCCTATGTTTACTATGGTGAGGTTCCTGATTACACTCCTGACATACTGAGTTCAATTTTTATACCCATGCTTGATATAGATATAGAATCAAGGCTGGAACGAGTAAGACGATTCCTTTATGACTATTTAATCATCCGCGCCGAAATCATGCGTAGGGATGGATATGAAGTTTAATTCGTCTTTTTTCTCTGGTTCAAATACAACAATCCCAAAAACAGGACCGCGGCCAGATTGACGCCCAGACCAATCCCCATGCCCCTTCCCGGGAAAAGGAATTGCGCCCATAAGCCAAATAGGGCCCCGAGATGCATTTTGGACTGGACATTGACGATAGGGTTTTGGGACGTTTCAAAGAAGAAGTAAACAGGCAGGCCCCAAAACAAGGAAAGACTATATTTCACCACCACCCAATGAAGGTTTAGGTAAATCCAGGGGGCTTGGAGGCCTCCCCAAATAAAACTAAGTTTGCTCCCCTTGTTCAATAAGAGATTTCCACCGGCGATAATGCCAAGCAGACCAACGCCTCCAAGCATCACCAAAAGCACGATCTGCCAGGCAAGCGAAGGCTGCTTGGTGGCTAGCCAAATAGCCGTGCCCATGCCGATAATGCTGGCAAAGATCTCATACCACCCTAAAATTTTTGAGAACAAATCCACGGCGACCTTTTTGCGTACCACAAAGAAAAATACATACAGGCCAGCAAACAGCGCAAAGGCCAAGGCAACCAATCCCAGCCACAGAGTAAATTTTTGAGGGGATGGCACTATATCCAAAACCACCTCTTCCATTTCATCCACTTCTTCCACCGATGATTTTTGAGGAGGCGTTTTTTCGACGGCTTTTGCGATCAACTCCACCGGTGCAGGGCTTACCGACACACCCATTGAATAATTGACCGTATCCGAATCCACAATGACGGAATCGATTTTGACCCGCAGATAGATAGCGCCCGATAACGGACTTTGAGGCTGGAATGAATAGGAATTGCCTTCGCTAAGGTCCTGGCTACCAAGAACGGCCCCTAATTCATCCAAAATCTCAAAATCAATATCCGCATAATCCGATTTTTTCACATGGGTACCGACAAGTTTTACCAAAGAAGGTTCCTTCAAAACCACCTTAAAGACGTCCACTTGATCCATTTTGGAAACACTGTTGTTTTCATAAATGCCTGGAGACAGAACAATGGCGGTAGAAAAATTATCCCCTGCATCATTATTCGTATTGGCGTCCCCCAATGACCCCGTCACTGTATAAGTACCCTGCTTGGTCGTCAGGATGAATTCATGATCTTTATGCATTTCATCATAGGGGCTACCAATGATGAGATAGTAGAGGGTCTCTCCTGGTGCTGAAGAAGTATAGAAATCGGTTTCATGCTGCTTGTTGACGAGGAAAAATGACAACCTCTCCAATTCTTTTTGCTGCCCATCCATCAACACATACCGCAGCCCATCGTAGTCGCACGAACTGCTGGCGCGCTCTGTCGCCTGATCCCCGACGACATCCAGGCATTTTTCAACCGGGAAAACTCGGAGAGAGACGGCCTCACCTTGCTTTAGTTTAAACGAAAAATAATCGTATTGATCCTTCCTTTGATGATGGTCCAGGCTGTATCTCTTGTTGGTTTCAATGGGGACGGCATCATTAAAACTGTCTCCACCGCGTATTTGATTTTTTGGGTTCACCTTCTTTTCAATGAGAAAACTTTGCTGTGTCAGCTTGGCCAATTCCTGCTCCAACGACATACCGCTACGAACATCGGTGTAAGTGCAGCCAAATTCGCTGGCTAAGGCCATGAGTTGTTGTTTGGCCACATCCTCCACATTAAACCCTACCGTGCAGAGCTTGAATTTATACCCTTTGGCCACCAAAGCGCGCATGACCGCAGCCGGATCGCCGCCGCAGGTTTCCTCCCCATCACTGACCAGGATAATGGTATGAAGTTTTTCGACATTCTGGTTAAAGTCGGCTTCCACCTGCGAAAGAGTATAGGCAATAGGTGTCCATCCGCGGGGCTCAAGCTTGTCGGCAGAGGCCGCAATCAGCGAACCTGTTCCTGAAGAAATGGGAACAACTAATTCCGTATCCTTGCAACTAGCTTCCTTGTTACTTTTATCGATACGGTGGGAATAAACACGAAGTCCTGCGTAAGCCTCGGGCGGCAGTTGGGCTGCGGCACTTTTCACAGCCTTTTTGGCCCAGTCAATCATGCGCTGCCCTTCAAGAAGGGAGGCCATGCTTCCGGAGGAATCAATAATGAAAAGAAGATCTGTTTTTGGCTGACCCTGTTCCTGGGCGTATGATGGATTAAAAAAGAGGGTGAGAAAGAAAAAGGAAATGATTAAAAAATGGATTTTTTTTGTCATAGCCCGAAAAGATAAAGCAAGAATCACTATTTGTCTAATTTTTTATGGGCCTTTTTCAAGAAAAGTGATTACCTAAGTAAGCATCCGAATTTCCGATAGTTCCCGAAACTGGCCATTTTCATCCATGCCATAACCCACCACATAAACATCCGGAATTTCAAAACCGATGTAGTCACACTCTTTTTTCAGCCCCTTCTTTTTTTCTTTGTATAAAAGAGTGCAGATTTTAAGACTGCTTGGATTTTGGGCCATGAGATGTTTCTTGATGGCTGCAAGTGTAAGCCCTGTATCGACAATATCTTCTACCAGCAAAACATCCCTCCCTTGAATGGGTTGGGTTGTGTCCAGCTCCAATCGCACCGCCCCGGAAGATTTTTGACCTTGATAAGAAGCCACACGTAAAAAATCAACGGTAAGTGGAACCGTCAAATGACGCACCAGATCCGCCATGAAAATAAAGGCCCCCTTAAGCACGCCCACAACGACCAAATTTTTATCTTTGTAATCGTGATTGACTTGCTTGGCCATGAGGGCCACACGATCTGAAATTGTTTTCGAATCAAAAAGTATTTTCATGATAAAAAAATTGTCAGCATTTTATAATGATGGTATCAAAATCGTAAGGGCAGTTCATGAACTGCCCCTACGCTTTTATGAGCATCATGCACCTAAAATATCTTGGCGACCTTCAAGTAGAAGCCATTCACGAGCTTTCAAAGGTTAAAATCACAACGGATGCCCCGCCGGACAATCAAGGCAAGGGACGATCGTTTTCTCCCACCGACCTGGCAGCCACTTCTTTAGGGGCCTGCATGGCCACCATCATGGGGATTGTGGCCAAGCGCGATAATATTCCGCTTGAAGGAATGACGCTTCAGGTTGAAAAAAAGATGACTCAAAAACTGCCGCGCCGCATTGATGAGCTGAATGTGGCGTTCACAATTCCCCATCTTATCCCTGAAAAAGAACAGCAAAAACTCATCGCAGCCGCCAAAACCTGCCCGGTGCATCACTCACTGCATCCGGATATTAAGATAAATTTGACCTTTCATTGGAAACCGTAAGGGCAATTCATGAATTGCCCTTACACAAGCCGCCCTTACGGGAATTGCCCCTACAAGAATGGCCTCTTACAGGCAAAGCTCCACAACCATCCCCCTCTTTAACTTCCATTTCTTGGCAAGACTCCCCTGATTGGTTGCCAGTTCCAGATACCCCAAACTCCCAAAAAGTAAAATGGGGTCCCCTTTTTTGACCTGCCAATAAGCATCGTTTAATTTCTTGATTTGATGGGAGCCCACCTTTAAGACAAAAGAATTCTTCCGCATCTTTTCTTTAAAATCATCTTCATGAAAATAGAGAACGGCATTTCCGAATTTATCAATGGCCATGATGCGGGCGCGGATTTTTTTTGATTGAACCTGGTGAGCATACAAATCAAGTCGTGTAACGCATGTAAGCTCGGGCCCAAAAACGTCGGGGCTTACCCCCTTGGATAAATGAGCGGCCACAGGGGAAAAAATATCCCTTCCATGAAAAGTGTGGCTCAATTTTGACCTGAAGTAATCGCTATTGGTTAAATGAATGATACGGACAATTTTTTCACGAGCCAGGGCCAGGCTTAAAACACCGTTATCGGGGGCAATAAAAAAATAATTTTCTGTCTGCACAAGGATGGGCTTGCGCGCGCTTCCCACACCGGGGTCCACCACAACAACATGGATGCTCCCCTTGGGAAACAAAAAATAACTTCCGCCCAAAACATAGGAAGCCTGGGCAATGTCATAGGAAGGAATGAGGTGGGAGATGTCGGAAATGCGGGCCTGGGGATTAAGGCTGACAATAACCCCATGAAGCGAACCCACATACTGGTCTTCCAAACCAAAATCCGTGGTCAGCGTGATGACACTCATGGGCAGCCCTCTTTATTTATTCTTCCCACGCTTATTTAAGGGAACATATTTTCTGAGACCAGACCCCGTATAAATCTGCCGTGGGCGGGCGATCTTTTGTTCTTTATCAACAATAAGCTCACGCCACTGGGCCACCCAGCCTGCCGTGCGGCCAATGGTAAACAGAACAGGAAACATGGAGATGGGAAAACCCATCGACTGATAAATAAGCCCCGAATAGAAATCGACATTGGGATAGAGTTTGCGTTCTATAAAATAATCGTCTTCAAGGGCAATGCGCTCCAACTCAAGGGCAATGTCCAGGAGGGGATTTTTTCCCGTTTCTGCAAACACCTTGTTTGCCATTTTTTTGATGATCTTGGCCCGTGGATCGTAGTTTTTGTAAACACGGTGGCCAAACCCCATGAGCTTGCCTTCCCCCTTCTTCACTTTTTTGATGAATGGGGGAACATTGGCAATCGACCCGATTTCCTTAAGCATGCGTACAACGGCCTCGTTGGCCCCGCCATGAAGGGGCCCGTAAAGGGCACAGGTGGCCGCTGATAACGCCGAAAAAGGATCGGCATGGGACGAACCCACAATACGCATGGCGGAAGTGGAACAATTTTGTTCGTGGTCGGCATGAAGGATGAAAAGAAGATCAAGGGCTTTTTCAAAAACGGGATTGGGTTTGAACTTGGGCTCGGTCATTTTAAAAAGCATGTTCAAAAAATTACCCGTATAACTAAGCTCGTTGTCGGGATAAACAAAGGGGAGCCCCAAACTGTGACGGTAGGTATAAGCGGCCACCGTCGTCACCTTACCCAACATACGATAGCTCTGAAGATTGCGGCAGGTTTCATCCGCAATATTTTTGGCATCGGGATAGAACGTGGACAAAGCCGCCAACGAACCCACCATAATCCCCATGGGATGGGCATCGTATAAAAATCCCCAGTCCATGAACTTGCGGATTTTTTCATGGATCATGGTGTGATAGATGATATTCCGGTTCCATT
Source organism: Deltaproteobacteria bacterium GWA2_45_12 (assembly GCA_001797365.1). Lineage (NCBI taxonomy): Bacteria > Deltaproteobacteria > Deltaproteobacteria bacterium GWA2_45_12. The sequence goes on along the minus strand of MGPH01000030.1, from coordinate 41,251 downwards.
CCTTAAGCTGGGCTGCATTGGGAAGCTCGCCGTAAATAAGAAGATAGGCCACTTCCAGGTAAGTGCTTTTTTCGGCAAGCTCTTCGATGGGGTACCCACGATAACGTAAAATGCCCTTATCGCCATCAATGTAAGTAATGCTACTGCGACATGCGGCGGTATTTTGAAAAGCGGGATCATAGCTCATCAGGCCAAAATCATTTTTGTCAACCTTGATCTGCCTTAAATCTGTGGCATGAATGGTGCCATCCACAATGGGAAGTTCGTATTCTTTTCCTGTGCGTTTATCAACGACACTTAAAACATCTTTTTTAGCCATGATCTGCCTCCTGAAAAATGAAAACAGAAACTATTACAGCCCCGTTATTTTCTCAATGATTTTTGTCAGGTAAAAATAAATCGGCGATAACTGATATTAAGCAACAAGCCAATGCCAATCCAGTTTGTAATCACCGAGGACCCTCCATAACTAAAGAAAGTAAGGGGCACCCCGGTAAGAGGCATCAACCCCAAAATCCCCCAAAGGTTGACAATGATATGCCAGAAAAAGAGGGACAAAATACCCACGGACATGAAAAAGGAATATCGGTCATTGGCATGGGCGGCAATGTCCATCCCCAGATAAAAAAACAAAAAGAACAGGCTTAAAACGAGAAAACATCCGACAAAGCCCCACTCCTCAGCCAGCACACTAAAAATAAAATCCGTATGCCTTTCGGGAATGAATTTAAGCTTGTGGGCCTGGCCCTTAAGATAGCCCTTTCCCAACCATTGGCCGGAGCCGACGGCAATTTTTGACTGAACCAAATGGTACCCGGACCCCTTACGGTCAAGCTCGGGGTTCAAAAAATTCCGCACACGGTCTTTTTGATAAGGAGAAAGTACAAAGAGGTAGGCAATAACCACAATCCCCATCAAAACACCCGAAGCCAGTGCCAAAAGACGGATCCTGATGCCATGAATGAGCACCATGGTTCCATAAATAAAAATATAAAAAAGACTCGAGCCCAAATCTCCCTGCAGCGAAACAAGAATAAAAGGAACCATCAAATACATAAGCGATGGCAAAAGAGTCTTGAAAGAAAAAGAATCTGTGTCTTTGATATCGGCAAGATATTTGGACAATCCAAAAATAAGGCCGATCTTTGCCAGTTCAGTCGGCTGAAGGCTCACGGGCCCAAGTACAATCCAGCTTTGGTTCCCATGCACTTTTTTCCCGATAATCAGCACAAGAACCAAGAACACACATCCCCCCACGTAAATAAGAAAACTGAGCGACTTCAGATGCTTGTAATGAATGGGAACAATAAAAAACAAAAGAAAAATTCCGATCCCGTTCCATAGGGCTTGAGCCTTAAAATAATTGGTTGAAACCTGACCTTCAAAACTTGAAGTGGCACTATACAAATTGATCAAGCCAAAAACATTCAGCAAAATCACCACAAAGAAAAAAAACCAGTTAAATCGCGTCAAGGGTCGTTCAAGCATCATATTATTCTTCCGTAGGGGCAGGGTTGCCCTGCCCTATTATAGGGGCTCGCGTCGCCCCCTCCATCGGCAAAGCCGCTGGAGCCTCCCCCTCAACGCGCCTGTGGCGCTGGGTAGATTCTCACGGGCGAGAATCTACTGCAACACGCGGTTCCAAGTAAGCATCAATGATGGCCATGGCCACCGGCCCTGCTTCACTGCCCCCATGCCCCCCGTTTTCAACCACAACAGAAACGGCAATCTGGGGATTATCATACGGAGCATACCCCACAAACAAGGCATGGTCCTTGGTGCGCTCGGAATGAGCCGCTTTGGATTCATAGCCTAAAACCTGCGCTGTTCCTGTTTTGCCGGCAATCTTGAATTTACTGGCCCGAAGGCGTCCGGCCGTTCCCTGCCCGTGAACCACCTGGATTAAACCTTCATGAATCCATTTCAAATATTCAGGATTTAAAGGTTCCGGATCTATTTTGTCATTTATTTCCAGAATAGCCTTTCCTTCGGAGTCAACAAGTCTATTGACAACATGGGGAACAAACTTATGCCCCCCATTGGCAATAATTCCCACCATGAGGGCATTTTGCAGGGGAGTCACCAGGTCATATCCTTGACCAATGGAAATGGAAAGCGTTTCACTTTCAATCCATGGCCGCTTGAATCTTTTTTGTTTCCAATCGGTGGTGGGAATAAGCCCGGCTTTTTCATAAGGAAGATCAATGCCCGTTTTTTCACCAAGCCCCAAACGATGGGCGTATTGATTTAATGTATCCACCCCTGCCCTCAGTCCGGTTTGATAATAAAAAATATCGCAGGACTGGGTGAGGGCACGTACAAGGGAAACGGCCCCATGTCCATGTTTGTTCCAGCAATGAAAAACACGGTTTCCAAATTGGAGCCCTCCACTGCAATGAAAAACCGTTTCCGGATTTATTTTTTGGGAAGATAAACCAGACAAACTTGTCACCATCTTATAGGTAGACCCCGGAGGATAAGTGGCTTGTATGGCCCGATTATAAAGATATTTGTCGGGATCCAAATTGATTTTTTGCCAGTAAGGTTTGTCAATATTTTTGATAATGCGGTTGCCGTCAAAATTGGGGGCACTGTAGAGAACGATCACCTCCCCTGTATTGGGGTCAAGGGCAACAGCCGCCCCTCTTCTTCCTTTAAAAGAAAGGCTCGCTGCTTCCTGCGCCTTAAAATCAAGGCCGGTCTGCAAATCATAACCCGAAACCGGAGTCAGATTGGCCCTTTCCCCAATGAGTGTGACATCCGGATTATTGCGTATTTCCTTGCCACGAGCATCAACCACACGGGCCAAAACCCCGTCGGTGCCCTTAAGATATTCATCGTAGGTCGTCTCAAGCCCACTGGTTCCCACCAGATCGCCCATGCTGTAATGATCCCCATGGGATTTTTTCAATTTCTCCAAATTTTCCCTGTCAACCTCTTTTAAATAACCAATCACATGTGAAAACAAATCAGGATATAAATAACGTCGGATACGGGCCCTGCGGACTTCAATCCCAGGCAAGGTCGAAGGCCCCATTTCGTCATCGGTAGGCTTGTTGTATTCACTGATTTTGGCCACCCAGTCATAGGGAACATCACTGGCCAATACAACGGGGAAAAAGGGAAGCTGGCCCCGGGCCATTTTCAGCTTCTCGTTAATTTCTTCAGTGGTCAAAGGAACAAGCTCTGTCAGTTTTTTTATTGTTTCCTCTTTGTCTTTTAAATCTTGGGGAATGGCGACAATCTCAAAGATGGAACGATTATCAGCAAGTACTTTCCCGTTACGGTCAAGCACAAGCCCCCTTTTGGCTCTTATTTCCTCTTCACGAACAGAGATTTGATCAGAAAGAATACGATAGTTGGGCCCCTTGATCACCTGCAGATAAAGAAGCCTGGCAACAACAATGAACAGGAATAAAAAAATAAAAATCAGCAAGAGCCCCACTTTTTTCTGGAGATAACCAACATCTTCATCTGAGGTGTAAAGGGGCATAATATATATCCCCTCCCCCTTGAGGGGGGAGGGTGAGGGAGAGGGTGAAAATTACAAATACCGTCTCTGCTTGCTCTTCGAAACAAAATAGTCGGCTCCCGTGATTTGGGCTTTTTTTCTGGATGTTTTCGTCAGCCAGAACGATAAGCTCCTATCCAAAAACAAGAGACTCGGGATGGCAATAAGGGCATTTATGACAGATTGAACAAATAATTGTTCCCAAAACCAGACTTTGTCCAAATGGGCCACTTCGCGGTACAGGACAAAGCCATACAAAAATTTGATAAACAAGGTGAGAAACCCGACCCATAGGGCTTTGGTGACATAGGCCTCGGTATAAAACTGATCCATAAGAAGATAAATGGTCACAAAAACAAAACATCCCACAAAAAGTGTGGAAAAAGGAGTGATGGCACTGGAAGCTTCCAACATCAGTGAAAGAACAGCCACTGAAACCAACCCTTCAAAAAGTCCAAATTCAAAACCGATGAAAATAATCAGGATGATTGAAAATTCAAGATTCAGGGAAATGTTCCCCAAAGAAAATCGAAACAACATCTGCAAGGGCAGCAAAAAAAGGACCACCAAAATGACAAAGATTATTTTCATTGCAAGATCACCACTTCTTCAAGTGTTGAAAAATCGACTTCCGGGATGACGGTTGACCGATCGACTGATGAATCTTCGGCCCTCCGAATATCGGCCACCGTTCCCACAGGAATACCGCCAGGATAAATACCGCCGAGCCCGGAGGTCACCAAAAGATCTCCGCGTTTAAAGGGCTGGCCCAAATCAAAATATTCAATGTGTGAAATAAGGGGATAGCGTTTGAGACGGATGGCATCCACCCCGGAACCCACCACCAAGGCCCTCACCCTGCTTTCGGTATTAATGACATCCACCGAAAAGTGGGAATCAACCATCAAAAGAACCAGGGAACTATCTTCTAAAACTCGAATCACACGCCCTACCAAACCACGTTCATTAATAACCGGCGAATTCAACACCACCCCATTTTCAGATCCTTTGGAAACCCACACGGACTGAATCTGGGCAAAAGGATCATAGGCCAAAATATGAGCCGGCACTCCGTCCAATTTTAAATCTTCGGCATAGCTTTGAGCTTTGGACACTTTAAGGATGCTCTTAATGCGTTCTTCCAAAGCCACCACCAGCAATTGTTTTTGATGAATCTGTTTCTTTAAAGCTTCATTTTCTTTTTGGGCATCGACCAGGGCTATATAGTGTTTCCAGGTATTTTTGACGAACCTACTTGTCACATAAGCAAGATTTTGAAAGGGACGATAAACAAAATTGACTGTCTTGGCAGGATAAAAACCGGATGAACCCGATTCTTGATAATGTTGATGAAGAATGACCAAAAGAGTCAGAAGTAAAGCGACCGACAGGAGAATTCTTTTTCTCATGAATTTTTAAGGCAAAAATGGGAATGTAAAAACTGCCTTATTGCAAGGCAATTTCTCTTAACACACTGAGCTCATCCAAGGCCTTGCCAGCACCCAAAACAACGCACGAAAGCGGGTCTTCGGCAATCGTCACAGGCAGCCCTGTTTCTTCGCGAACCAGTTTATCCAAACCCTTAAGAAGCGCACCCCCTCCGGCAAGCACAATCCCTTTGTCAACAATATCCCCCGCCAGTTCAGGAGGTGTTCTTTCAAGTGTAATTTTGATGGCCTCAATAATGGCATGCACCGGTTCGAGCAGCGCTTCACGAACTTCATCGGAATTGATCTGCAAAACGCGTGGGATTCCTGTCACCAAGTCGCGGCCCTTCACTTCAAGGGTTTGTAACTCGGTATCAGGAAACGCATTTCCGATATTGATCTTGATCCACTCGGCTGTTCGTTCTCCGATGAGCACGTTGTAGTTTCTTTTGACGTGACTGACGATGGCTTCATCCATTTTATCACCAGCCACGCGAACCGATTTGCTAAACACAATGCCAGCTAAGGAAATAACAGCCACTTCTGTTGTGCCACCCCCAATGTCAACGATCATGTTCCCTGAAGGCTCGGTAATGGGAAGGCCTGCTCCAATAGCCGCTGCCATGGGTTCTTCAATAAGGTAAACTTCGCGGGCTCCCGCTGATTCAGCCGATTCACGTACAGCCCGTTTTTCAACTTCGGTAACGCCAAAAGGAACACAAATAATGATACGGGGACGCACCAATGTTTTACGATTGTGAGCCTTGCGGATAAAATAACGAAGCATAGCTTCGGTTATTTCAAAGTCGGCAATCACGCCATCTTTGATGGGCCGGATAGCTTCAATATTGCTTGGGGTTCGACCCAGCATTTCCTTGGCTTCCTTGCCGACGGCCAGGATTCGTTTATTGGTTCGTGATTCACGCCGGATGGCAACAACAGAAGGTTCGGAGCACACGATTCCTTTTCCTTTGACATAAACAAGGGTATTTGCCGTGCCTAAATCAATGCCAAGATCATTTGAAAACATGCCAAGAATAAAGTCAAAAATCATAGATATTCCTTAAGGTTAATATATTTTTTCAAAGTATCAGAAGCAAAGCCATCAAAGCAAGAAATTTGTTGCAATGCCAAGGCCTTTGAGTTTACTTTGGAGAAATTATGTTAACCATTCTTCGAAAACATGCTTCCACATGGATCACCAAAGCCATCCTGGGCCTTATCGCCGTTGTCTTCATTTTCTTTTTTGGTTCGGGCACCCTTAGAAAGAGCCAGAACCACCCTTCGGCTGTTGTCGCCAAAGTCAACGGGGAACCCATTACGGTGGCCTATTTGCAGGGACAAATCCTTGAAAAACAGGAATCAAACGAAATGTATAAAAACCTTCCCGAAAGTTTTGAACAAAAATTCCGGAGCATGGTTTTAAATGGCATTATCAATGAAAAAATCCTGGTCACTGAAGCCGAAAAAATAGGACTTGCTGTTTCCAATGCCGAACTAGCCGATGCCATCCAAAAAACACCCCAGGCCCAAAAAGATGGAAAATTTGATTCTGTTTTTTATCAAAGCCGCTTTCGTCCCTGGTTTGCCAATCGGTATGCCATTGATTACGAAGAATGGCTTAAAAATGCCCTCACCAAAGCCAAACTGTTCCAATATTTCTCAAACATGGTTGTTGTTTCCGACAACGAAGTCAAAAGCCATTTTGCCAGTGAAAATACGCGTTTCAAATTCAAAAAGGTAAGTCTTCAATTCATGCCTTTGGCCGAAAAAAACATTCCGGATGAAAAAGAAATTCAGGCCTGGATTGACCAGAAAAAATCATCCACAAAAGAAACCCTTCCCCCTGATGATATTTTAAAACAGGAAGCCGTTCAGGAATTAAACAAAAAAACGGGGCATGCCAAAGCTGACTCGCTTGCCCAGGAAATGCTTCCTTTATGGAAAGGGAGCGGCAATGTTGCATCCTTTGTTAAAAAAAATGAACTTCTGGAAGATGAAACCGACAGTGTGAATTTAAATGAGATGCAAATAGCCTTCCCCGGCATTCGTCCTGACGACATCCAAAAACTGGCCGGCCTGTCCCCTGAAAAACCCATTCTCGATTCCATTATTGACACAGGGGATGCGATCTATCTGGTAAAGCTTGTTGAAAAAAAACAAGCGGACTGGACCGAGTTTGAAACCAAAAAACAGGAAGAAATCCAAAAATTAAAAGAAGAACGTGTTGCATCAATTTTTGATCAATGGTTTGAAGAAAAAAAGAAATCAGCCAAAATCAAGATTGTTGAATCCACTTAATTACCCTTTTCGACTAGCTTCCCCCATCTTGTAAGGGCAATTCATGAATTGCCCCTACCCAGGCATGGCGGACTTAGTCGAACCATGCTTCTGATGTCTTCTCTCTGCAATCAATTCCCATTCGTCGATTCCATTTTTAAAACCGGTGGTGAAGTTTATCTTGTGGGCGGCAATGTGCGCGATGAACTCTTGGGCATCCCCCATAAAGACAACGATCTTCTCATCACTGGCCTACCCATGGAGTCGCTCATGAGCCTTCTTAAAAAGGAAGGATGGGTCAATACGGTGGGAAAATCGTTTGGCATCATCAAGTTTCGTCCCCGACAAAAAAACGATATCGAATTTGATTTAAGCCTGCCGCGCGTTGAAAAATCTGTCGGACCCGGACATCGTGACTTCGAGGTTGATTTTGATCCCCATATCCCTGTTGAAAAAGATTTGGGGCGTCGTGATTTTACCATCAACGCCATCGCGAAAAATTTGAAAACACAGGAGTATCTTGATCCCTACAACGGGCGGGAAGATTTAAGGAAAAAAATCCTCCGCCAGGTTTTTGAAAACACTTTTGTTGAAGACCCCCTTCGCCTTCTTCGGGCCGTTCAATTTAGCGCACGATTTCATTTGACCATTGAACCGGAAACAATCGCCGGCATGAAAAAAAATGCCGCCCTTATTCGCGAAATTTCAAAAGAACGCATCATCGGGGAGATCAAAAAATTGTTCATGGCCGAAAAACCCTCCCATGGGTTTGACCTTATGCGCGAGGTGGGGTTGCTTGAATTTGTTTTCCCTTTCATCCCTCCCATGATTGGTGTCATGCAACCCATGAAAAAAAATGAGGACGTCTATCAGCACACCATGAAGGTATTAGATGCCGCTCGTAGTGCCGCAGAATTGGACAAACCGGGGGATATTGACCTTATGTTTGCCGCCCTTTTACATGATGCCGGCAAACCCGCCACAGTGAACTATGACAAAGACAAGGACAAAACCACTTTTTACAATCACCAGATCGTTTCCAAGCGCATCGCGAAGCAATGGCTTAATGAATATAAAGCCACCTGCATTGGAGTCAACATCGGCAAGGTGTTAAACATGACCTTTAACCACATGTTTGAAACCAAGGCTTTTTATTCCGAACGAGCCATCAGGCGCTTTGTCAATAAAATCGGAAAGGATCATATTTTTGATTTGATCGACCTGCGCATTGCCGATAAAAAAGGAGGGCGCTACCCCGACAGCATGAAGGGTATTTTAAATTTGCGCCAAAGAATCCAGGATGAATTGGACAAAAAACCCCCGTTCGGCCCCAAAGACCTGGCCTTAAACGGCCACGACATCATGGCCCTGGGCTACAAACCCGGCCCCATCATTGGTGAAATCCAAAAATTTCTATTGGAAAAAGTACTGGATGAACCAGAGCTGAATACGAAGGAAATCTTGGAGAAATTGGTGAAAGAGAAATTCACCGTGTAGGGACCCCGCATTACGGGGTCCCTACGTCAATACCTAAAATGTCGCATGCCGTGATGGCTATTTTAACCTATAAGTTAAAATAGCCTTGACCCTATTAACCTGTGGGTTAATATAGCCATATGCGTTATTTGACCCCTTTTATCGTCAAGGATCTGCAAAAAAAGATGGTTTTTCTAAGTGGGCCCAGACAGGTTGGAAAAACCTACTTGGCCAACACCATTCTTCATGAACAAGCCCACGATCACGGAGTTTATTTCAATTGGGACTTCGATAAAGATAAGAGCAATATTTTGTCCCTTAAATGGTTGGAACAGGAAAAGCTCATCATTCTGGATGAAATTCACAAATACAAACGATGGAAAAACTGGCTCAAAGGAATTTTCGACAAGTACCGTGACAAACACCAGTTTTTGATCACGGGGAGTGCCCGTTTGGACACTTATCGGCGCGGGGGCGATTCACTCATGGGGCGGTATCATTCTTGGCGACTCCATCCATTTTCTTTGGAAGAACATCCAGCCAAGTTAAATAAAAAAGAAGTGTTTGGAAGACTCATGACTGTGGGTGGATTCCCCGAACCTTTTCTGGATGGAAATGAAATTGAAGCCAGACGATGGAGAAAAGAACGCTATGAAAAAATTCTGCGCAATGACGTCCGTGATCTGGAACCCATCAAAGACATACAATACCTTGCCCTGCTTCTTGATTTGCTCAGAAAAAGGGTCGGATCTGCTGTGGTCATTGCCAATATAGCCGAAAACTTGCATGTATCTTTCAATGCTGTCAAAAATTGGGTCGATATTTTGGAACGAATGTATGTTGTTTTTAAAGTCAAACCCTATACAAACAATTTGGCACGGGCCATTCTTAAGCCCCCCAAAATTTACTTTTTCGATAATGCCGACATTATGGGCGATGAAGGAGCTCGTTTTGAAAATCTGGTCGCCACCCACTTGCTTAAAAAACTTAATTATATTGAGGACAGGTTCGGTTACAAAATGGAATTGAATTACATTCGTGACAAGGAAGGCCGTGAAGTTGATTTTGTCGTTCTTAAAGATGGCAATGTGGAAGATTTAATTGAAGTAAAATGGGGCGATGATGAAGTTTCAAAATCACTTCAATATTATGCTGAAAAACTAAATCCCAAAAATGCAGTACAAATTGTAGGACAACTCAAAAAATCATACTCAAAAAACAAACTCCACGTCATAAGCCCTTTTGAATACTTTAAAGAATTCCCGATCAATGCCTAAAATGCCGCATGCCAGTGAAGATCATCGCCAGGCCATGTTCATTGGCGGCTTGGATGACTTCTTCATCTTTGACAGAACCACCAGGCTGAATAACCGCCGTAATGCCCTGCTTGGCAGCGGCATCCAAACCATCACGAAAAGGGAAAAAGGCATCGGAAGCCAGAACAGAACCCTTAAGTGATTTTTTAGCCTTCATCACCGCAAGATTGACAGAATCGACCCGACTCATTTGGCCAGCCCCCACTCCCAAAGTTTGACCGTCTTTGGTAAAAACGATGGCGTTTGATTTGACGTGTTTGGCCACCTTCCAGGCAAAATCAAGTTCGTTATATTCTTGTTCTGTGGGTTTTCTTTGGGAAACAACCTTGACGGTGCGAATATCGACACTCCCCAAATCTTTGTCCTGCAGCAAGAGTCCCCCACCGACACGTTTGATGTCGAGAACGGGCGCAATAAATTGCGCCCCTACGGGGGCCAAAACCATTAAACGGATATTCTTTTTTGCTTCGAGGATTTTTAAGGCAGCAGGTTCAAACCCCGGCGCAATAATGCATTCGTAAAAAGTTTCTGAAATAGCCTGGGCACAAGCCGGGTCGACAACACGGTTTAACCCGATGATCCCGCCAAAGCACGAAACAGGATCGGCTTCTTTGGCGCGCACATAGCTTTCAGCCAAATCCTTACCCACAGCCACCCCGCAAGGGTTCGTGTGTTTAACGATAACGCACGCGGGAAGAGAAAATTCGCGCACACAATTGAGGGCCGCTTCCAAATCCAAAAGATTGTTGAACGAAAGTTCCTTGCCGTGAATTTGTTTGGCTTCCACCAGACTTCCCGTCGGCGCTTGTACATCTTTATAAAAAGCCGCCTTCTGATGAGGGTTTTCTCCATAACGAAGGTCCTGCACTTTTGCGAGGCTGATCTGGTAAATATCCGGGAAACCTTCCGTGGTGATTTTGGGAGTCAAATAATTGGAAATGGCTGAATCATACTGCGCGGTTTTTTGAAAAACTTTCACCGCTAATTTAAAATTGGTTTCAGAAGAAATGCTTCCAGATGATTTTTTCATCTCTTCTATAAGACAAGGGTAATCGTTGAAATCAGCAACCACGGTCACATCGGGATGGTTTTTGGCCGCAGCCCTCAGCATGGTGGGGCCTCCGATATCGATGTTTTCTATAGCCTCTTCTAAATGCACGCCTGGTTTGGCCACTGTTTTTTCAAATTCATAAAGATTCACAATGACCATATCAATGGGATGGATATCATTAGCCTTCATTTCCTGAAGATGTTTTGGATTGGAACGAATCCCCAACAAGCCACCTTCAATTTTGGGATGGATTGTTTTTAAACGCCCATCTAAAATTTCCGGCGAGCCCGTATATTCGGACACATCCACAACCTTCACTCCCGCTTCGCGAAGCACCTTGGCCGTGCCGCCGGTGGATAAAATTTCAACATTCATGCTTTGCAAAAATTTTCCGAATTCAACAATCCCGGTTTTGTCTGTAACACTGATAATGGCGCGTTTTATTTGAGGCATGTTAATTTCCTTTGGTAGTGACAGGTCGCAACCTGTCACTACCCTGAACGGGCGATCACGAGGATCGCCCCTACATATTTACGGTTTCAATCGTGACATTCCCAAGACCGACTTAAGATCATCATCGGTCACCGAAATACCGGCCCCCATGATCCAATCGGTATCCTGTTCGGGATTGATAAAATCATCGGCCCCCCCCATGATATAAAAACTTTTGGTGATATTGTAGGTGCTCGTGGCTTTAAGATGGGGTTTTTCTCCGTGCTTGGTTTCAAAATCAAAGGCGGAAAACTGCGCTCCAAAAGGGCCTTTTTTATAATCCATCCCTGCCCCACCACTGGATTCAATAAGCCCTCCACGCAGAGTGAAATCATAAAACTGTTTGGCAAACTGAGCTGAAAAAATAAATCGATCCGTATCATCCGTTTCAATTTCTTCGCGCACGGTTGTCGTCACCCCGTTGGTGGTGATTTGACTCGTTTTTGTCTTATGCTTGGTGTCGGGGGCCGGGTCATCCACCAATTCAAAAAGAAAATATTTATCGGGCTTTGGCTTTACGGCCAACGACACATAATGCTTAAACTGCTCCGTGGAGGATAAATATTCGGTATGGTAGCCCATGTCGAGCTGAAGCTTGTTTGAACTTCCCAAGAGATCATTTAAATTGTCAATGGACTCATTTAATTTTTCAACGGTGGCATCATCGTTAACCAGTTTTCCCAAAGTGCCTTCCCCTCTTCTTATTTTGTCGGTAATTTCTTCCATGTTGCCGGCCGTGTTATCAATTCTTGAAAAATTGCGGGCAATCAAAAGATTCAGGTTTTCTGAAACAGATTTGAAATTACCGATGATCGCATTCAGGTTCTGTTCATTTTGAACAGAGACACGGCCAAGGGCTTCGGTTAACCGTTCAATATTGTTTAAGGTATGCGCAAAACTTGAATCGTCCCCTGCCATGTATTTTCGAAGAGTGCTTGTAATGGCCTTGACATCCCCTGTCACATCAGAAAGCTCCCCTCCCAGCGACCCAAAATCACCCCCCGTGCTTTGGGCCGGAATAGTACTTTCTGCCTCTAGCCACGATGTCACTTCAACGGGTTGAATGAGATCAATATAGGTATCTCCCAAAAAACCCATTGAGCGGACACGGGCCACTATTCCATCGGCCAATTTGACTTTTTTACTTAATTTTAAAGTGAGTTTGGCTTTCGAATGATCGAGCAATTCAATTTCAGAAACATAACCGACTTGCACGCCGGCAATTTGAACGGGGGTTTTTTGGCTCATCCCCACAGCCGACCCAATCACCATGAAATATTTTTGGCTTCCACCCGGAAGAAACGATTGCTTACTTACTTTAAGGGTGGCGTAGGTAAGGATGAAAAGAATGGCAACAATAAAGGCCCCAACACGAACACGTGGATCTTTAAAAAACATCCGTGCTTTTTAGCTGAAGAAAGCAAGAGAATGCAATGAATTTTAGTTGTTTGATCGACTATAGTAATCCTTCGATCACCGCCTTTTGTAAGGGCAATTCATGAATTGCCCTACCCGGACATGGTGAGCGCCGTCGAACCATGACTCGGTATTTATGAGACTTATTTTCAAAATATTTATGAATATTTTTGGAAAAGAAGAATTTAAGAGAAGAAACGAAGTGGCAAAAGGAGGTCCAGTTATGGACAATCCGTAACCGAACCTCCTTTACCGTTGGGGTGGAAAAACTAAAAATTTTGGAGTGAATCTAAAAAGTCCATCCCCCCCTCTGACTTTTTAATAGAGCAAACCCCATGCCACCTGCCAAAAAAGAAAATAAAATCAAACTATTACGTAAATAACTAATTTTTATGGATTTTTAGAAAAGAGATTCGAGATGCTTGTTTTAGAAAAGCTCTTAAGTGTCAAGAAACGCACTTTGCGCTGGGTAAATTTGTACTACCTTTTATCAAAAGGATTTCTCAAAAAGATTATTACAGAAGATTTCCGTCCTTATAAGGAGATTGTAAATCTGTGGCCTGAAACAAATTTCGGATAAGTTCTTGGGAAGAATCCACTCCAATTTCTCCATCCGGGTAAACATTAATTTTAAGGTAATAGATCCGTTGGGGATTTTTGATAGGGGTGGGAGAAAAAATGGGATTACAAATGCCTCCCTTTTTTCGCGCTGACAGGGTACGTAAAACTTCTATTTTACTTTCAACAATCTTTTTTCCTAACGCTTGGCAAAATTTGTAATCAGAAGGATGAACAAGCTGATTAAAGAGTGTTTTTTCTTTGGTAAGGTCAAGGGACGCCTTTGAGTCAACATCAGCAAGATACATGGCACGCTCACTGTGGTAAACCTCGCCCTTGGGAAGCACATTGTCTTTGGCTAATTGGTAAGCCACCCAACAGGCCTCTGTGACACTGGTGATTTCATCTTCAGCCGCATACCAGACACCATAGGATTTTCCATCTCCAAAGCGGCCATAATTCCAATGTTCCCTTTCGAATACCTGAAGGATTTGATCGTCCTCGATAACCGCATATTGAAACGGGCGGTGAAACTGCGGCTGATTGTGGTCGATTCCTGAGGTGAGCGCAATGAGCGTTTCGACCAAAGAATAATCCTCCGGATCGCAAACATCGGCGTGAATATGCTGCCCCGTGGCATTGGTGAAAATGTTACGGAAGACTTTTTTTTTGTAAGGAACGGAATGAAATACAGGAAAAGGAAACATATTGATTAACTCCCCCCAACCCCCTCTTAAATTAAGAGGGGGCGAGGGGGAGTTATGGCCCGGCCTAAGTTCTCGCCTGATCCAGGCGCCTGCGAATAGCGGCAATGGTGGTAAACGAATTGATCTCTCCCCCCTCTTCAATAATTTGCATGGGGCTTTTGCCGTTAAAAAGAAAATCTTGCGGTGTTTTCATAAAATCATAAGCCGCACGCAGATTGTACGGAAAAAGAATTTTCAGATTTTTGTGAATGGCTGCCAGATGCCCCACACGTTGGAATTTGTCGGGATCTTCGGGAATAATTTGTTTGGTCTTCCAATCTTTTAGCTTGGTCACGTGATATTTTACTCCCAATAACAAAGCCTGTTCCTTGGGATCGGTTTGCCAATGATCCATCAAATTCCAAAACACTTTTCCCAAAGCGTGAGAACTTGCAGCACTTATTTTTAAAGCATTTTGATGAAGGGCTAAAGACATGAAAGAACTATGAGACATTTTTAGCATATTTGCAATATCTATTATAGTAAATTATAAATATATGAATTTATTATATTTATATATGAGCAATATTGCTAAAATTATTAATTTAACTTTTGATTGGGGGCTTGGCACTTTCCCCCTTTAAAAAAGGGGGAAGTAAGACGGGTTAACTTTTTTTGGAAAGAGAAATCCCCAACTCAAGCAACTGTTTCGGGTTCACTGTAGATGGCGCCTGGGTCATGGGATCGGTGGCTTTTTGGGTTTTGGGGAAAGCGATCACATCCCGAATACTTGGGGAATTGGTCAGAAGCATCATGAGACGGTCAAGACCAAAGGCAATGCCGCCATGAGGAGGGGCGCCGAATTGAAGCGCTTCAAGGAGGAAGCCAAATTTTTCTTTGGCTTCTTCCTTGCTCATCTTAAGAAGATCAAAAACTTTTTGCTGCACTTCCATGTTATGAATACGAATCGACCCGCCGCCGATTTCATTGCCATTTAAAACAAGATCATAGGCCTGTGCCTGGCACTTAAGCGGGTCTTTTTCCAAAAGATCGAGCTGGTCGTAGCGAGGGGATGTAAAGGGATGATGCACCGCCACGGGGCGTTTTTCTTCGGCATCCCAATCAAAAAGCGGGAAATCCACAATCCATACGAATTTGTAGTCGTCAGCCTTAGCCAATCCTAATTTCTCACCGATTTTTTCGCGCAGATTGCCCAGCGAATCACGAACCACTTTTGTAGCCCCCGCACCGAAGAAAACAATGTCCCCCGGTTTAAATCCCAGGGCGGCTTGCAGCGCTTTCTTTTCTTCATCAGAGAAGAATTTGGTGATGGGTGACTGCCATTCGTTTTCTAAAATTTTGAGATAGGCCAAACCTTTGGCCCCGTAAATTCCCACAAACTTGGTGAATTCATCAATTTCGCTGCGTGTGAAATCACTTTTTCCCGGAACCACCATGGCGGAGATAAGCCCCCCACTTTTGGCGACATCGCCAAAAACCTTAAATTGGGAATTCGCAAAAATAGGCGTCACTGTTTTGAGTTCCAACCCAAAACGCATATCCGGCGCATCCAACCCAAACCGCTCCATGCATTCGTCGTAGGAAAGTCGGGAAATGGGCATGGAAATATCAACACCCAAAACTTCCTTCCACACCTTGGCAACCAAACCTTCCATGATATTCAAAATGGAATCACGATCCAAAAACGAGGTTTCGATATCAATTTGGGTAAACTCGGGCTGGCGATCGGCACGAAGATCTTCATCACGAAAGCAGCGGACGATTTGGTAGTAACGTTCAAAACCGGAAACCATGAGCAATTGTTTAAAAAGCTGGGGGGACTGGGGAAGCGCATAGAACTGTCCTGGGTGAACTCGCGAAGGGACCAGATAATCACGCGCCCCTTCAGGGGTTGACTTGGTCAGGAAAGGCGTTTCAATTTCCAAAAAACCATTGTCACACAAATAATTCCGGACAATTTGGGAAACCCTGGATCGAAGTACCAGATTGTTCTTTAAAGGAGTACGCCGCAAATCAAGGTAGCGATATTCCAAACGGATGTCTTCGTTTGTATCAATAACGTCTTCAATGGGGAATGGGGGCGTTTTGGAACGGTTTAAAATTTCAAAGTCGGCGACAACAATTTCTATTCCTCCGGTATGTAATTTTGGATTGGTCATCCCTTCGGGCCGCGCACGCACCTGGCCGGCAATAGCCATGCAGAATTCGGTGCGAAGGATAGAGGCAAGCTCATGTGTTTTTTTGTCAACTTCGGGGTTGAAAACGATTTGGGTAATCCCCTCGCGATCACGCAAATCAACAAAGATAAGCCCCCCGTGATCACGCCGCGTATTCACCCACCCCATCAACACCACATTTTTACCAACATCGGCCTTGGTCAATGCATTACAATGATGAGTTCTTTTTAGTTCTGAAATAAATTTTGACATAGGTTTTCTTATAAAAGAAAGAACGCGAGACTCCAAGTCAAAAAACGCGACAGAAGGAATCTCAGAAGGTCACAAACAACCTGTTTAATATTTCTCGTGTAATATTTCTCGTTGACAACACCCTCTTAACCCAAATAGGGAAAGGCATGACTTGGTACTCCTTTGTTCCTGATTTTATCCTTAAACAGTGGGATAAATGGTTTCAAAAAGCGGAAGGAAGCCTTATTTACTTTTCCCCCAGTTACATTTCAAAAAAGAACAATCTCTTCTCACCCCTTATTGCAATTATTGCCATTATTTCGTCCATTGTTTTGATCGGCGTGGCTATTGGTTCATGTTTTACCCTGTTGGCCAGTTTGCTTGTTCTCTATTTTATTCTGACTAAAATTTTTGGAATACGGCTTGATATGGGAGACACCTTTGTTGTTTAGTTAAAATTTTACTTTAATAAACTTTGTTTTTACTGTTAAAATAAAACAATCTTTTAAATAAAGGCTTGTAACGTATGGGTATATGTATCGTTGAAAAAAATACTTCTCTTGAGAAAATTCCTAACCCCAAGCTGGCTCTTGTCTTGGCAGGGGGGGCTATTTCAGGGGGAGCTTTTAAGGTGGGGGGGCTTAAAGCCCTCAATGATTTTTTAGTCAATCGAAAAGTCACCAATTTTGATATTTATGTGGGTTTATCTGCGGGGGCTTTTTTGGCAGCCCCTTTGGCCGGGGGCATTCCTCCGGAAGAAATGCTGGCCAGTCTGGATGGTAAATCAAGGCTTTTTTCCCAACTTTCTCTTTTTAATTTGTACAAGCCCAATTTTGAAGAAATCATCACGCGACCTCTTAAATATGTGTACGGGCATTTCACCTTTGTGCCCGGCATTATTTACGATTTATGTCGTTCCGCCCCCCAACTAAAACGCAATTTTTGGAATAATCTTAAAAGACTTGTCCTCCATCCCAGTTATTCCAACTACGAAGAATTAATGGCCCCCATTTTGCGTGTGATGTACGCCACCCGCTCCATTCCACAACTGGAAGAACTTTTACCCTCGGGCATTTTTGATAATGCCCCCATTGAAAAATTTGTCCGTCAAAACATGCGTCGCAACCGCATGACCAACCATTTTAAGGTTCTTAAAAAAATGTCCGGCAAATCGCTCTATATCACGGCCATGAATGTCGACACGGCCGAGAGGGTCATCTTTGGTCCGGATGAAAAAAGTGACATCACTATTTCACAGGCCATTCAGGCTTCTTCAGCCATCCCCGGATTCTACAAGCCGGTTCGCCTTAAAGGGATTGATTATACCGATGGGGGTGTTGACAGCACAGCCAATATAGATATCGCCTTTGCCAAAGGGGCCGATGTCGTCATTTGTTACAATCCTTTCAGGCCTTTTAGCAATGAAGTGGTGGTTGAATATTTGAGGGAAGAAAACAGATATATCACCAAAAACAAACAACTTGCAGATTGGGGTTTAAGCATGGTCTTAAACCAGATTTTCAGAAGCTTACTGCACGCCCGTTTGATGCAATCGATTGAAACTTACAAAAACGACGCCACGTTTAAAAAAGACATTATCATCATCCAACCCAAACAGGATGATAATGAATTTTTTGAACTAAACCCCATCTTCTTCTGGAACAGGGCCAAAGCGGCTTTGCGCGGCTTCCATTCTGTTTCGCAATCAATCGAGCAAGATTTTGACCGTATTTCATCCATTATGTCCAAATACGGCGTCACCATGACCAGGGACATTATCAACCTGGATGAAAAACGTATGGAAAAAACCAAAAATGACACCCAGAAGATCATGGACATTCTGGAACAAACTCACACCAAAAACCGCCTTAAGATTGTTCAGAGCAATACTTCTAAGAAATAAATTTGGCCTTCTCTTTATTTTATTCTATTCCCCGTACCCATCCCCCTTTAAAAAAGGGGGATCAAGGGGGATTTGTTTCCGCTTCCGTTCTATTTCCTTCTCGACAGCCTCTTTTCCACCTCTTCCCAAATAACTTCTAGAACCGTCTCAATCTCATTTAAAACTTGCCCATTGTGAAACCGTAAAACCTTTATTCCCTCCTTTTCCAACATCGTATCCCGTTGACGATCTTGATGGGAGTGGTTGGCCTCAAAATGATGTGAGCCATCAATTTCAATGGCCAAGGAAACAACCGGAGCAAAAAAATCGACAATGAAGTTTGATATGGGTTTTTGGCGATAAAAACTCACACCCAGTATTTGCTTACGCCTCAAATGAGACCAAAGAAAAATCTCAGTATCAGTCATTTTCATACGTAATTTTCGAGAGAAAATCTTGAGAATAGGTTTATAAGAACGCATGTAAAAGAGAGTGAAGTAAATAATCAATGGTATGCACCCCAGGGCAAGCCCTGGACCCAAGATTCCGTGGCAAGCCACGGGGTTTTAACCATTTCGGCTCGTCCGCCGAAGTCCCCGCCAACGAGCGGGGACGTAGGTGGATAAAAATAGTTTGAATCGGATACGGAGTCCAAATCCCCCTCAGTCCCCCTTTTTTAAAGGGGGATGATACTGGGAATCCAAATGTAAGAAGTGGGGGCAATTCATCCCATGCCTACTAAAAGACAAATCGCCCCTACCCCTCTTTTTTTATCGCACCGTTTGTTGTGCGGGCTGACTGGCAGTGACCACTTTTTCCTTTAAACTGGTTGTCCCTTCAAAACTCAAATAGGGCTTCCAGTCTTCGATCATTTTTTCTCCAATTCCTTTGACCAACAAAAGATCCTGTTTATTGGCAAAAGGTTTTTGGGCACGGGTTTGGATGATCAAGGCCGCCTTCTTTTCACCAATGCCTGGCAGTAACATTAACTGCTCGGCATTGGCTGTATTCACATTGATCAGGCCTTCCAACACCTTGCCTTCCGAGGCAAAGCTGTTGCGAATGGCAAAACCCATGACCAAAACAAATAAAAACAAAACGATTTTTTTCATGACCTGTCTCCTTTTTTATAGGGCGACTCATTTTTTGAGCGCCTGTCCCTGATGTGCAGACGCCCTGTCAAGGGCACGGCATCCAGCACAACGTTGAGGGAATCATCTTTATTGACAAAAGCCACACCAATGCGGCTCCATGATTTGTTTTTGTCGTCCTTGTCAGGAAGAACAAAAACCTCTTTGAGTATGGTTTCCATGAGAAACCTCCTTTTCAAGAGGCAAACCATTGCAATCCAAATGCCAAAAACAAATCTGCACTTAACTCCATGTTTTTTGGGGAATTGGAAAAAAGAAAAAGAAAAATAGGGATGTCATTTCAAAAAACATCGTCCATTTTTCGGACGGTACCGTCCGAAAAATCAATGCTTTAAAAAAGATCATTTTTAGACCAACCTCGGGACCTTTTTTGCATCGTTAATTAGGATGAATGTCAAAATGAGCTTAGAAAAAGAATCAATCTTCTTCGGAAGAAAGAATTTGCTGTGCTTCGGAAGCATAGGGCTCAAAACCTGATGAGTCCAAAATTTCCAGAATAAAATTATCCCGTTCGCTTTGATTATCACTTACGCCATCAAAGACACGATCCAACCCTTGGCGGGCGGAGTCCCATCCTTGTTTGGCCAAATCGATCAAACCTTGTAAATCTTGACTCACAGATTCTTCATCCTGATTGGGATCCAAAATTGAATCCACAAAGGCCAAGCTTATTTCCGGCATGGGAATAAAAAAGGTCGTTAACCCGCTTGAAGCTGATACTTCAGGAGCGTCGTCATTTTGAGGGGACGCAGGAACATTCCCGGGAGAAGAAGAAGCGCCCACTGCACCTGCTCTGGAATTACGACCCACAGGAGTTGCTTCTGCACCTGAAGTTTCTCCTTCTCCACCCACAGGTTCACGGGCAGAAGCTGGAGTAGAAGATTCTTCATCTTCGGATACAGTCTCTGGCGAAAGCGGTTTGGTCCTATTCTCTCTATATTTCTCAAGGGCCGCTTCCAACTCCATTAATTGAGAGGAATGGGGATAAGTCAGAAAATCGTCGAGAAGAGGATCATATTCACCCGTCGCCATTTCCGAAGACCCTACAAGAGAAGCGAGATAAATATCCAATTCGCGAAGCGCATCGACTTGCTCGGGGTCTGTGCCACTTCCCATGCTAAGCAAAGCCATAGCGGCCTCCTTGGCCAATCCTTCCCAAGAAACGCTCAGCTCAAAATGTTCCGTTGCCGATAGAAACAAGGCTTCCCAGCAACCGGGTCTTTCTTTTTCGGCGGCCACAATTAAGAGATCAAAGGATGCTCTCTTAGAAGCAGGGTCCGTAAATTGAAGACAAGTCTCCCTCGCCGTATCGATTATTTTGGAATGAAATTCTGAAGCATCATCATCATTTAAAATATTTTTTAAGGGTTTCACCATGGAAATATCGCCTTTTTGAAAACGCCCAAGGATGAATTCAAAGGCCGAAACATTCCCAAGCTTGGCCAGATCCGAGAGAGCTTGAAGAGGATCTGATACTTTTTCATCTCCCTTATTTTCATCGATTTCAGCATCCGAAGTATCTTCAGAAGCTTCAACAATCGAAGGAATTTCTACCTGATTAAGCCCAGTACGCTGTTGAGTTCTTCTTCTTTCACCGTCAGAAAAATTTTGAGTCAGTTCATTAATCATCCCAAGATTTTGCGTATTAGCCTGCCCTATGATTGCGGCAAAGTTAATAGAAGAAGTTTTTCCATCAGATACCGAATCGTCTGTAATCATAAAATGCTTGGGTGGATTCGTCTTCCATCGCTCCATGAGCTGATGGAATATCTTCATAGTATCCTCCTGAGAAGGTGCATAATCCCCCACCAAACTCTCCAACGCCCCCGTATCCAAGCTTACCAAAGTTTGATGAATGAATTCATCGTGGGTTTTCTTTTCTAAATCCAAAAGAACCTGAGCAGCATCCAGCACATGACCATTATCCCAATATTGCTCTTCGGGCCCGGCAATGGCAGCGATATTCCCTATATATTTTTTCTTCTTCTCATCCTCTAAAACCACGGGCTTTTTATCCTTAAGAACAAGGCCGGCCAAAGCATCCCACGCTTCTTGATGAGCTGCCTTTTTGTCCAAAACAATTTGTTTTAATACTTGGATCGGGGAATTTTCGTTCTGTTGATAAAGAGAATGATTCTCTAATTTAACCAAGAGAGGAATGGCTTTTTCAGCCAGGGTCATAGTTTGTGATCCGGCAAAAAGACACAAAAGATCGTAGGTTTTTTGAAGCTCCGGCGGCGAGATTGGGGATGCATTGTTTTCAGGGAGAAGAAGATTCCCCATTAATTTATCGAGTTCTTCATCCTTGCCTTGATTATTAAAATCTTGGAGATAAGTTTCAAAAAAAGAAGCTAGTTTTTGAGCCTCCATCCCTTTATCAAAAAATTTAAAGGCAAAATCCCTTCTCTGCTGAACTTGAGCTTCCACCTCTTCGTCTTCTTCTTTCCTAACGATCAGTACATTGTAGAGGGCCTGCATTGCTTCCAATGTGACATTTCCCCTCTTGTTAATGATTTCCTGAAGACGCATCAGAGGAGCCTCATAAGGCCAGGGATTTTCTTTTTCTTCGCGGTTCCACAATTTGGCAGCAACCACGAGCGCCTTCACAGCGGCCTTCTTATCAAGGGCATCATCCTCGGGAAACATAATGGCAGTCACGATACTTTGAAAACTAAGGGGTACAAATTCTTTTTTGGCCTTCTCAAAATCGCCCTTTCTCTTGGTCTCCATGGAAACGAGATGTTCCCAGCAATCCCCGTGAAAAACATCTTCATCCCCGAATCCCAACAAAAAGAGGATTAAAAGCTCGGCGGCGTGATTATTGTCTTGCCTATAAACATCGGGCAAGGCTTTTTGAACTTCCGCTTGAATCTGTTCTAAGTCCTCGGCAAAGAATTGAGGGACTTGAGCTGGCCTTGCCTGGGGCGGTATAAGAAGGATTCTCAGGGCTATTTTTGCATCCGAACTCAAATGCACAAAAATATGATGGAAATCAAAAAGGATGATTTCTTTGGCTTCCCTCAAAGCCTCCGGATGCGCATGGTTGAGGCCGTAAGTTAAAATGGCACTGTAACTCATGAAGCCTTCATCATCCCGCGCCTTTTCAAGAAGATCTTTGTAAATTTCAGGAGGATGACCACCGTTTCCAAGGATATATTCATTCACCGAAGCAAGATTCAAAGGAAGGATGGAAGCAAAATCCATGGGGTCCATCCGCTCTGGTTTTTCCTTCATTAATTTGACCAGTGCTTTGTCAACGGGATACTCTGCCTTTGCCGCGTGAAAGAGAAGATTGATGAAAGTATTATCCTGATAAGTATTCACCCAATGTTTAAAAACGGATTCCTCAGCCAATACACCCCATGGAAGATTGTCGAGTTCATGAAGTAATTTAGCTCCTTCTTTATTCGCCACTTTCCTATAAAGGTCACTGTCCATGAGGGCACTTTTAAGAGCTATTCCTTCTTGAACCGAACAGGTCGCCCAATTGTTCCTATCGCGAAAAACTGTTTCTAAGGTATGACGGTAGGCAAGAAGGTTTAGATTGGAGATCGCACTATATTCTTCGAGAGTATCAACTTGGGTGTCTTTAAGATTTTCTCGAAAATAGGCTTTCAGCCTGTTTTTAAAAGCCATACCTTGATCAGGGCTAATCAAACCACTCTTCATCGCTTTCTGGCTCACCGTTTCAGCAGAAAAAGAACTAACCGTACAAGGAGATTGATTAAACACATCAGAGCCAGGAGGAGGAGCGCATAGAAGATCGCTCGAGCCGAGCTGTTGAGGATTTTTTATCGTGTAAAGAATATCTTTAAGGGGAGCCATAGTCATCCCATCACTTCCACCCAAAACCTTACCAACAAGATCGTAGGGTTAAGTTAAGAGCAAGTCTCATGCCAATCACAATAGGCACTAACCCATTGGAATCACATGCTTTCTAATGCTTGAGAGAGGTTTTGAAACCCCATTCTGGGGCTTTTCCCACTACAAAACCGCCAAAAACTTATGCATTTGCGGAAGAAGCCTGGCCTGCTTGGGAAACCGATTGGAGAAAAAGCTAAAAATATCGAGGCAAGATTTCATATCTCTTTTTTGAAGCGGCGAAACGGGCTGAAAAATCATGATGAGACCAGGATTTTTCTGAAGGATTTTTATTAAATTTTGTTTTTCTTCCTCCGTCATTTTCTCATCAAAGACCACCTTGGCATAATGAGGACGTTCTTTTGCCACTGCCAAAAATTTTTCGTGAGTTTCCCATAAGGGTCTTTCTCCACTAGAGGAAGGAAGTTTAATATCCAGACTCACCATATCTATTTTTGAAATAACCTTTTTTAGGGCTTCCACTTCCACCCCACTTGTTTCAAGAAGGATTTCATATTTTCCGTTCAATTGATTCAACCACGGCTCGATAAAATCGATTTGCTCCAGCGGTTCTCCCCCGGTTAAGGCAAGGGAGGGAATTTCAAAACGGGCGATTTGTGTGCTCAGCTCTTCGGCTCCCCATTCCAACGGATGCTTTTCAAAATTTTTGCTGTATGGCGGGAATTCAATGCGGGACTCTTTGATTTTATGGTGCGTAAGTGGAGTGTCGCAATAAGTGCAATGAAGTTTACAACCGTGGAAACGCACAAACACCTGCGGCTTACCTACCCAAAGGCCTTCGCCTTGGATGGAAGAAAAAATTTCGATGATTCGGGCATTGGACATTTGAAAACAATCCTCCCTCCCTTGAGGGGAGGGAGTTAGAGGGAGGGTGCACACGGGATCACCCTCTCCCTAACCCTCTCCCCTCCAGGGAGAGGGAATTAAAACACACCTTTTACCTTGGCTCTGGCTCTTGCCACTCCCTCCAACTCCTCCACATACCGATTCATCACCGAACGAGCCATTGCTTGGGCATTCAATTTGAAATCATCCAAACCCTTGGTTGGTACAGGGGTATCGTGGCTATCAATATTAATGGCTGTGTGCATCAGAGTAGATACGGAAGATTTTGTTGCAATGGAAACAGTAAGCTTGAAGTATTCTGAAAAAAGGTCATCCCCACGGCGAATAATTTTTTCTTCCGGTAAACATTCCAAAAGATCGGTTTGAAGACACGAGATAAAAAGACGCTGACGTAAAATCATTTTTTCAAGATCATCGTCGAAATGCTCGGCGATAAAGTGGAGCATTTTGTGTGAAAAAATTGGCTTTTTGGCAAGAACATCTTCCAAATCGACCATATGCTCCAAATCCACGCGCGCTGGGCCAATGAAGGCGGCAATAACATCCCCATAAATCCCGGTTTGGTTCAAAACCCAGTGGGAGTGTAACTGCGTACCATCATAAGCCGTTTCTTTTTCTATAAAAAAAGTTTTCAAAAAAGTTTCTCCGTTAATTCCAAAGCCTTGTTTGCCTGCAACGCCCGCTTAAGCCTCAGGCACGATTCACATTCCCCGCACATTTTGTCCCCCCCGCGATAGCAGCTCCACAACAAATTTAAGGGAACTTTTTGCTTTAAACACCACTTCACGATTTCTTTTTTTGTTTTCAAACCCATGGGGGAAACGACTTTCACCTTGGTTAATGTGGAATATTTAAAAAATTCATTGGCCTTGGAAACAAACTCTTCTGAATTATCCGGAAAACTTTGGGCTTCTTCCTTGTTAAAACCAACAACCACCCAACTGGCCCCCTTGTTCTCGGCAAAACTGGCTGCCATGTTTAAAAATACGCCGTTTCTGTTGGGAACCCACACCGCCTTGGCTGAATGAGCGGTAATATCTGCATCATCTAATTCACTCATCGAAAGGGAGGGAAAAGAGCTTTTTCCTTCAGTGAGAGCCACAGATTCCATTTCAGAAAAAAAAGGAACTTCAACCACCTTATGCAAAACATCATAATGCGCACAAAGAGCCGACGAAGACCTTATCTCTTGTTGGGCCGACCGCTGACCATAGTGAAGGGTTAACCCCATAATAACGTCCGAATTTGTCTTGGCCCATGCAAGAGCGGCGGTGGAGTCAAGCCCGCCAGACAGAAGAATAATGGAAGAATCACGCATTCTTTATAGTTAAAAAGGGACGGGCCTCTTGTCAAAGGAAAAAGCCGAAAATTTGGGAAAGGGATGAATCAACCCCTCCTTGATAATCAAGGGTATCAACCCCAGGGCAAGCCCTGGAAGATTCTCCGCCTAAGGCAGAGGGTTTTAACCCGGCAAGGCGCGTCCCCGAAGCCAACGAGCGTAGGGGATAAGAGAGGGGTTTTTGAAAACATTTCTTCCACTTCCTTAAATATCAAGGGCTGTGGGGGCTGTTGGATCGGTAAAATCCATTTCAGCGATGTCTAACAGATCATTGGTGGTCACGCAAGCCACTCCATCACATAACAGAGAGCCGTCTGAATTACAGTTATTGGTCGGAGCATAGTCAATATTCAAAGTGGCAGCCACCGATGCAAAATCGTCTGTAACACTGGCCCGTGAAACACATTGACGTTGAACCAAATCCTGGACCGTATGACTTCCAAAACCACCACTGCCCGGCCCCGTCCAGTTACAAATCATCCCATCGATATCGGGAGTTGCTTGCGAAATATCCGCACCAAAACCGAAATAGCCGCAGCCTCCTTCATTGCTATCTGTACCGCCATCGGCACTGATGGAAGCCTTGAAGACGCGTGTATTTTGATCGCAGCGTCCTGCCTGCCAACCATAAACAAGGTTCCCATATCCTGTCGTGGGATCCGTATTAATGAGGAGATAATTATAATCATCGCCCCAACCCGTGGCACTGTAGGTAACCCCTGTTTCACCGGAACATTCCCCACTCTTTTTATGAGTGGCATCCGCCTCCCCTTCATCATCAAAAATATCCTCATCGGTCGCCCCTGTGGTGCAAAAAACAGCCTGTTTGTATTGCACTCTTAAATCAGTACTGGCTGCCAATTCATAAAGAGCCGACATCCCCACGGTATGAGTTCCTGCACCACAATTGGAGGTGGGAATATCACTGGTTTCAATGGTGGCTTGCATGAGCCCCTGATAGGTCGAATTGGTGGCATCCAAAGGAACATGGGTCATTTCCAAGGCAAAGGGCATGGTTGTTTCATCCTCATTGACAATTTCACCGGTGATGTTGAGCGTGTAAACGGCATTCCCATCATCGGTATCAGTCCCGCGGGTCAAGACAACCGTTGTGGGATCAAAACCTGTAAAATCGGCAGCCTCGGCAGCATCAGTAAAGGCTGTTGAAAGATCAAGAGTCCCCCCCACGGCAGGCAAGGTATCCCCGTTATTATTGGCCACACAAAAAGCAGAGGCCATGGCAAACATCGAAAAATCCATGCGTCCTTCAACACTCGTCATTTCAGAATTCACCTTGGAAGCAATGCAAGCCTCCCCACCATCTTCACTGGCTTCCCAAAGCCCAAGATCCCCCGAGGGAAGACCCTGACTTCCACCGCCAGAAAATCCCCCATTAGGATGGGTTCCGCTTAATGTCAGATCTGGTCCATAACATGAAACCGTGGGCTCATCCGGGAACAAATCTGCATCATAATTAAAACAATCACTCATACTTGTTCCATTAACAACCGCATCCAAGGCGGCCAATTTCTCTTCATAGGGAAGGCCTGTCACGTTCCCCTCATCACCAACAGCAGCCATAACCAATGCCGAAATATTGGTTTCTGTATCAGAGCTTGAGTAAGGAGAAGATACGGCCAGACCACTGGGATAAGCTGATTCAGCCAGATCGTTATCATCACTGCTTGATGAGTCGCTGCTACTGTCTGAGCCAGAACCGCAAGCCATCAACACAAAGACAAATATAAAAGATAAAAAGTATCCAATAAATTTCATAGTTCCCCCTTTTTTGAAATTTGCACCAAAACAAAGTGCAAATCACATACCAATATGATTTTTAAAAATTACCCATTTAATTTTAAATACTTAGGGAATATTTTCGGAGAAAATCATGAAGAAAATGTCAAATGTATTTTGACAGAGGGGAAAAATTTTCCCACAGGAAATAAAGCCCCGTGTAACCCTTCGACAGGGCTCAGGGTGTCCGCTATGTAAGGGCAATTCATGAATTGCCCTTACATGGTTACTAAATGATTTTTTTACCAAAGCGTTTGAAACGAACTCCCCCCAAATCAGAATCCAGGGAAAGCCAAATGAAAATCGCCCGGCCCTTCAAGTTTTTGCGTGGTACAAAACCCCAAACCCGGCTATCCGCACTCTGGTCCCGGTTATCCCCCATCACAAAATAGGTGTCAGCGGGTACAGTAAGGTCAAAAGAATCATTATTGGGTAAAAGCTTGCTTCGCTGCATCAGGTGTTTTGATCCAATCATGTCTTCAAGCTTGATTTGATAATTTGAATATCCCCTGAAAAATGGAATGCCTTTTATGTCCTTGGGAAGTTCTGAAGCTTTTGCCTCTGGCAAAAGAAGATTCCGTTTGTCCTGTGGATTGATACCCACCACCTCGATATCCTGGTTGGTGATTTCAACATCATTTATATAAAGCTTATTGTCCGTCATGCGAATATGATCACCAGGAAGCCCCACCACCCTTTTGATAAAATCGAGTTTTTCATCCTCGGGGTAAATAAAAACCATCACCTCCCCGCGCGTGGGCTCTCCAAAATAGGTGAGCCATTTTTTGGTGCCGGGAATTCTCCACCCATAGGCCAATTTGTTCACAAAGATATGGTCCCCGACCAAGAGTGTGGGAACCATCGACTTGGAAGGGATCTTGTAAGGTTCAATAAGAAAAGAACGAATCACAAAGGCCAGCAAAACAGCAACAAGAAGGGCTTCAACATATTCGCGAACAACGCCTTTTTTCTTGGCCGAGGAATTCAAGTCACGGGTAAGTTTATGGAGACCGTCTTTGTTTAAGGGATCGGGCATATTTTTTTATTGTGCGGATGTTCGGATGTTAAAAATCTTAATTTTATAGTTTTAACATCAGCACCTCTGCACCTCCGCACAACATGCATCTAATCAATTTTCAACACAGCTAAAAACGCTTCCTGGGGAATTTCCACATACCCCACTTGTTTCATGCGTTTTTTACCTTCTTTTTGTTTTTCTAGCAACTTTCTCTTTCGCGTAATATCACCACCGTAGCATTTTGCGATCACATCCTTGCGAAGAGCCTTCACCGTTTCGCGAGCGACAATCTTGGCCCCAATGGCCGCCTGGATGGCCACTTCATATTGTTGCCGCGGAATAATTTCCCTGAGCTTGGAAACCAATTCGCGCCCGCGATAATAGGATTTTTCGCGATGAACAATGATCGAAAGGGCATCCACCGGATCTCCATTGATAAGCACATTGAGCTTGATAAGATCGGAAGTCTGAAAATCCTTGAATTCGTAATCGATGGAACCATAACCCTTGGTGATCGATTTAAGCTTGTCATAAAAATCAAACATCATCTCAGGAAAAGGCAAATCATAATGGACCATGACGCGCTCAGGGGTAATGTAATCGATGTTTTTTTGGATTCCCCTTTTTTCTTCGCACAACTGGATAATGCTTCCCACATATTCGCTGGGGACATGAATGGTCACCGAAATAAAAGGCTCTTCAATATGGTCAATCACCGAAGCATCCGGCATTTTTGTGGGATTGTCGATGGCCAGCATTTCCCCCTTGGTCGTATAGATACGGTAAGCCACCGTGGGAGATGTTGAAATGAGATTAAGCCCGTATTCACGTTCCAGTCTTTCCTGGACAATTTCCATGTGCAACAAACCCAAAAAACCGCAACGGAAACCAAAACCAAGGGCCCCGGAAGTTTCGGGTTCATAACTAAAGGCACTGTCATTTAATCGAAGTTTTTCGAGTGAATCTTTTAAAAGTTCATACTGATTCGGCTCAATCGGATAGATACCGCAAAAGACCATGGGCTTGACTTCTTTAAACCCGGGAAGTGGCTCCAGGCTTGGGTTGTCTTGTGAGGTGATCGTATCCCCTATTTTGGCTTCCTTGACTTCCTTAATACCTGCCACCACAAAACCCACCTGCCCTGTTTGAAGCGATTTTGTCAGAATCGGTTTGGGAGTAAAAAAACCGGCCTGCAACACTTCATAATTTTTACCGGTGTACATGAATTTGATTTTTTCACCGACTGAAATGGAACCCTGCATCACCCGAACAAGCACGACCGCCCCTTGATAGGTATTAAACCAACTATCAAAGACCAACGCCTTAAGCGGAGCTTTTTGGTCTCCTTTGGGAGGTGGAAAATACTTGATGATCGCTTCCAGGATTTCTTCAATGCCCTGGCCTGTTTTGGCACTGGCATGAATCGCATTATCGGTAGGCAACCCGATAATATCTTCAATCTGTTTTTTGATACGTTCAGGGTCGGCATTGGGGAGATCAATCTTGTTTAAGACAGGCAGAATTTCAAGTTGGCTATCCAGGGCTAAATAAACATTGGCCAATGTCTGGGCCTGCACCCCTTGAGCCGCATCCACTATAAGAAGGGCTCCTTCGCAAGCAGACAGGCTTCGTGAAACTTCATAATTAAAATCAACATGCCCCGGGGTATCAATAATGTTCAGTTCGTAGTCTTCTCCGCTTTTGGCACGATAAACCAAACGGACACTATGAGCCTTGATGGTAATCCCCCGCTCGCGCTCCAGATCCATGGCATCCAAAATTTGCTCGCGCATTTCACGTAATTCCAGCCCCCCCGTTGATTCGATAAGCCGATCGGCAAGGGTCGACTTGCCATGGTCGATATGGGCAATGATGCAAAAATTACGTCGATGGGATTGGGGAATTTCAGGCATTATGAAGATTCTTCTTCTTGGTCTATAAGAAACATTTGTCCAGGAAGATTGTGCTTGTATTTGTTCAAAACCAAATCTATTCCTTGCCGAATATATTCGGCAATGGGCACCCTGGTTTTTTCATGCAACTGTTTTAACAGTTCATCCTGTTCGGGTGTGATGTAAACAGTGGTGGAAATTTTCTTCCGTGCCATGGGGTGGTGACCCTATATGACCCTATATATAGCGTCAAGAATGATTTGGCCCCTGTTATCTTGTCCCATTACTTTGAAAAATAGGGAGTCCTGTTTGTTGGATGAGGGAGCAGAAATTTTATGTCAACTTTTTCTTCACAAGACCTTCTGACTCAAATGAAGTGGCGTTATGCCGTTAAAAAATTTGAGGAGCAGAAAAAAATTCCTCCCCCTCTATGGAATGCCCTTGAAGAATGCCTGGTGCTTACCCCTTCTTCCTATGGTCTTCAGCCATGGAAATTTTTGGTGATCACCGAACCAACCCTTAAAGAAAAACTTCTTCCGCTTTCCTGGAACCAAAAACAGGTTGTTGATTGTTCCCACTATGTGGTGTTTTTGGCCAAAACCGATATCACCGAAACCGACATCGACCGTTTCATCGCTCGCACTTGCGAAGTAAGACACACAGCTGTTGAGTCACTGGCCGGTTATAAAAAAATGATGATGACCGATCTTGTCAGCGGTCCCCGCCATGCCACCATCACCCATTGGGCCACCAACCAGATTTATCTGGCCCTTGGGAATTTACTCACCTCAGCCGCCGTCCTGGGTGTGGATGCCTGCCCCATGGAGGGCCTTGAACCGGAAAAATATGATAAGGTTTTAAACGTCCAAGATTCGGGCTATGCCACACGGGTGGCTTGTGCCCTTGGTTACAGGGCAGAAAATGACAAGCATGCCCGATCGGCCAAAGTGCGTTTCAAAAAAGAAGATGTCCTGGTTTTACTCAAATAGTTTGTCAATAACCCTATAATCAGTGTAAAAAAAGGCATGGAATTTCCCCGTTCATCCAACGACATCCTTTCTTTAGAAGAGCTTGAAGATGTCTGGCCCATTCTTCAGGGGGAAGAACGCCTGGAAGCCCTTTACGCTCCATCGCGCCCCGTGGCCGAAAATTTTTTCCTGCAATTATCTTCTGAGGATCAGGCCGACATTCTCACCAATCTGCCCGAGGGTGAAAAACGTTCATGGATACGGCTTTTACCCCCCGATGATGCCGCCGATGTCCTGCAAATTGTCAACAAAGAGCAGCATCCTTCCCTCCTTCAATATTTAGACGAGCCCACGCGTAAAGAAGTAACCGCCCTTTTGGCCTATGCCGAGGACGATGCCGGTGGCTTGATGAATCCGCGTTATGCACGGCTACGTCCCGACATGCCCTTAGATGAGGCCATTAGTTATCTTAAAAGACAAACGCGGGCCCAAATTGAAAACATTTATTACATTTATGTTTTAGACGAAGGTCAGCATCTGTTGGGGGTTGTATCCTACCGCGATCTTTTTTCCGCCGACCCTCAAAAGAAAATCAGGGACATCATGCGAACCCACATCGTCAAAGCCGATGAAGCCATGGATCAGGAAGCTTTGGGGCAACTTTTCAAACGCTACAAATTTCTGGCCGTTCCGGTTGTCGATTCGGAAAACCGGCTTAAGGGTGTTGTTACCGTGGATGATATTGTCGATGTCATGACTGAGGAAGCCACTGAAGACATCCAGAAATTGGGTGCTGTATCCCCCCTGGAAATGCCCTACATGAAAACCAGCATTTTCGACCTGGTTAAAAAAAGGGCTGGCTGGCTGTCAGTCTTATTTCTAGGAGAAATGCTCACAGCCTCTGCCATGAGTCGTTACGCCCTTGAAATTGAAAAAGCGGTCGTATTGGCCCTGTTTCTTCCCCTCATCATCTCCAGTGGGGGTAATTCCGGATCACAGGCTTCCACTCTGGTCATTCGGGCGATGGCTGTGGGAGAAATAACCCTTCGGGATTGGTGGCGTGTCGCAAAACGTGAAATTTTTTCAGGGTTGGCGCTGGGAGGGGTTTTGGGAGTCATCGGCTTTATCCGTATTTTTGTGTGGCAATATTTTTTTGAAAGCTATGGTGAACACTACACACTCATTGCCATCACGCTTTTTGCCAGCCTGATTGGCGTGGTTCTTATAGGAACCATCGCCGGCTCGATGCTTCCCTTCATTTTAAGCAGACTCAAGCTGGACCCCGCAAGCGCCTCGGCCCCTTTTGTCGCCACATTGGTCGACGTGGGAGGGCTTATCATTTATTTTTCCATTGCGGCCCTGCTTCTTCAAGGTTCTTTGCTTTAATTATTCGACCAAGAGAGGAAAAACACCGGCATATTGTCGAATTCTGGATTGAATCTGGCGGGCCTCATCAGCAGAACCAAACGGTCCCATGCTTAAAAGGTATTTATTTCCGTTAGAACCCGTCAATGTTTTCATCTGAACACCAATCCCCAGTTTCTTGATTCGTTTTTGAACATCACTGGCTTCTTCAAAGCTGGAATACCCACCTAGCTGCAACATGGATGGTGCAGAAGAAATCGCCACAGAAGGTGCAGACAAGTGATCAATCACCTTGGCCAAAGGATCTTCTTTTTTAGGAACGGGTGTTTCTTGGACTTGGGGCTTGGTGGGCACACCTTGCGATGCCGGTTTTGGATCTGGCTTCACCGCAGCAACCTGTTTTGGCTTCTGTTCTATTTTTGGTTTTTGTTCGATGGGCTGAGTCTTCACTTCATCTTCAATTTCCAAAAAAGAAGGATCTTTTTGTGCGGAAAGATTTTTACTGACTACTTCTCCCCCCCTTTTTTCCAAATGATCATACCAATTCACAAACGGTTTTTTGGTTTCTTTAAGAAGAGCTTCCAACTCGGCCTCATTGACTTCGGGAGGTAAAATGGAAGAAGAATGAAGAGCTACCAGGTCAATATTCCAGAAAAATTGGGGGCCGAAGCGCGCCCCCAAATAAAAAAGTGAAAATCCAATAACAAAAACAGAAACACTGATGAAAATAACTTGGCCCAGAGTTAGTTGGATGGTACGTTCGGTAGACATACATTATCCCAATGCATGGTTCGACGAAGCTCACCATGTCCTATAATTTGATAAATAATGGACACCCTGAGCCTAGTCGAAGGGTAGTATCTGTACAGGGCCGGTCGCACTTACATTTTCTCCGGGGCTTCAATACCCAAAACATGCATGGCATTCTGAAGCACTTGCCGGACACAACTTAAGAAAAACAATTTG
This sequence comes from Deltaproteobacteria bacterium GWA2_45_12, assembly GCA_001797365.1. Classification (NCBI taxonomy): domain Bacteria; class Deltaproteobacteria; species Deltaproteobacteria bacterium GWA2_45_12. The sequence goes on along the minus strand of MGPH01000030.1, from coordinate 7,503 downwards.
GCTTGTGTGGTTTTTTTGTCATGCCCCACCACACGATAACGATCATCACTGCGTGCCTTGTCATAATATGACTGAAAGGCCCTGGCCAATTCAAGGGCATAGTGAGCCACACGATGGGGGGTAATTTCGGAAGCGGCCTTTAAAATAGATTCCGGATATTCCAAAAGAAGCTGCGCCATTTCGGTTTCTTCAGGCAACCCAAGCAAAGCACTCCATTCATCTTTATAAGCAGGAACCGCAATTTTTTGCTCTTCAAGGGCTTTTTCAAAAATACTGCATATGCGCGCATGGGCATACTGAATATAATAAACAGGGTTTTCGGAAGTTTCCTTTTTGGCCAGCTCCATATCAAATTCAAGTTGGGCCTGATAGGATCGCATCATGAAAAAATAACGGGCCACATCCTTTCCAACGGCTTTGACAACATCTTCAAGGGTTTCATAAGTGGCCCGTCGGGTGGACATGGAAACAGTTTCGCCTTCCCTGATCAAACTGACCATTTGAATAAAAACGAGATGTAAATGATCGGCCGGATAACCCAAACCCAAAAGGGCCGCTTTAAGCCTTGGGCCGTACCCGGCATGGTCAGCGCCCCAAACATTCACCAAAAGATCAAACCCCCGTTTGAATTTGTCACGATGGTAGGCGATATCCGGCGAAAGATAGGTATAAGAACCATCGCTCTTGATAAGAACGCGATCTTTGTCATCACCAAAGGAAGTTGACCGAAGCCAAAGAGCCCCTTCCTGTTCATACACCAGATTTTTTGCCTTGAGTTCATCTATGGTTTGACGAACTTTATCCTGCTTGTACAAGGAAGATTCCTGAAAAATGGAATCAAACTGCACTCCCACACGACGCAAATCTTCCAAAATTTCACCAAGGATTTTATCCCCCGCATAACGTCCAAAGGTTTCAATAATCTGATCCCTGGGCATCCTTTCAAATTCAGCACTTCGGGGCAAAAGTTCAGCGGCGATATCGGCAATGTAATCCCCCTGATAGCCATCTTCGGGAAAGGGAACCTCGACCCCTTGTTTTTGAAGATAACGGGCATAGACCGAGCGCCCGAGGGTTGAAATTTGAATTCCCCCATCGTTGACATAATATTCACGCGTCACTTCATACCCAACCGCTGAAAGCAGGCGCGCAATGGTATCTCCCACAACGGCATTACGGCCATGTCCGATATGCAGGGGACCGGTGGGATTGGCACTGACAAACTCCACCATGGCTTTTTTTCCTTTATAGGCCTGGCACACACCAAACATTTTTTTTTGTTCATCAATGATTTTGAGGGCACGAATCCAAAAACCCTGGGTTAACTTAAAATTTAAAAAACCAGGGCCTTCAATAACAACGGACCCGATCATTCCATCGGACAAATCAATATTGTCCTTGATGGTCTGGGCAATTTCTCGCGGATTTTTTTTAAGGGCCTTGGTCAGCACCATGGCCACATTGCTGGCAAAGTCCCCGTGTTTGGAATCGGCGGGCACTTCCACCTGCAAGGAGCTTATGGAATTGGGATAGGCTTTCAGGACAGCCTGTAACAAAAGGATTTCAAGTTTTTCTTTCATATCATTGATTATCTAAGGGGCGATCCACAACAGGACCAAACTCTGACAGATTTCCAACCGCTTTTTTATCCCCCACAACAAGAATTTTGAGCTTGTCAGGATAAAAATATTTCTTGAGAACAGCATTCACCTCATCAACCGTCACCCGGGCGATTTCCCTCTGAAAAACCTCAAAATAGTCGGGTGGATACCCGTAATAATCATAATGCATGCGGGCCATAACAATTTCAAAGGGGTCTGAATACTGGAAAATGAGATTATTTAAGATCGCTTTTTTGGCTTCATCAAGCTCGGCTTGAGTGACGGGGTAATCCAGGATCATCTCCCCCAAAATATGCTTCATTTCACCGATGACCGTGGCTGTTGAAGCCGACTTGGTTTGGGCTTTCATTTTAAAAAGACCATAATCCGTTTCAAAACCAAAATTGGAATTAATGGCATAAGCCAATCCCAGCTTGGTCCGGATGGTATCTCCCAAACGTGATCCAAAGGTGGTTCCCCCCAAAACATAATTGGCCAACATCAGGGCATATTTGTCAGGGTTAAATCTTTTTTCCCCAAAATGCCCCACAATAATGGAAGCCTGATTTGTCTCCTTGGAAACAAATTCAACCCCGGGTTTCCATTCCTTTAAAACAGGATCACGGGATGGACGCGAAATTTTCCTTGAAACGAAATTTTCATTGAGTTTTTCAACAAGGGCCACCAGCTTCTCCCAACTCACATCCCCTGAAACGGCAATCCAGACACGGGCCGGGTCGAGATTAGCATCCAGGAATGAAAACAGGTTCTCCCGTGACAGGTTTTTTACCGTCTCTTGGTTAAAGAGACGGGCCAAGGGGCTAGACTCCCCATACATGCTTTGGGCAAACTCACGATCGGCAATATTTCCCGGGTCTTCATTGCGTCTTGTAATGCTATCCAACATGCGTTTACGGACAAGTTCGACCTTATTTTCTTCAAAAGCAGGTTGGGTCATCATGTCAAAAAGAAGCTGTAAAATAAGCGGATGGTCTTTTGAAAGGGATTTGGCCGAAAGACTGCACCATTCATGAGAGTGCTGGGCATCAATGGAAGCCGCGCGATACTCAAGAATTTTATCAATTTCATCCCCCGACTGTTTTTTTGTCCCTCCCGTTTCCATGGCACTCATCAACATTTGAACCAACCCCCTTTTTTCCCGGGATTCGTCCAGAGAAGAAAATTGAATCATGGCATTGGCCTGAAACAGGGGCAGATCATCGTTGGGAAGGAAATAAAGCCTGAGACCATTGGAAAAAACATGGGTCTTTATCTCGGGCGTTTTAAATTGGGGCAGGGGTTTTGCCTCTAAGGGGGGGACGGCGGAATCAAAAGAAAAAATACTCCCTGGATTCAAGCAAAAAAACAAAAAAAGAATTCCCAAATATAATCGCCTGATAGGCACGTATTATCCTTTCATGATTTGACCTATCGTGTTGTCAAACACGACGGGGCTTACCATGTACTTTGTAAGGGCAATTCATGAATTGCCCTTACGCAATCATTTCTTTTCCATGAAGACACTGGCCCTTCGGTTGGGCACAAAATAGGTTTTAGCCACCCTCTGCACATCTTCGGGCGTCATGCGACGGACCCTTTCTCTTAAACGGTAAACATAGTGCCAGTCTCCGGCCAAACTCTCAAAAAAGGTAAGCATGCTGGCCAACCCTATATTTTCGTTAAGCGCCCATAATAAACCCGCGTCGATCTGGTTGATCACTTTCCCCAGATCTTCTTTGGTGACCAACTCCGTCTTCATCAACTCAAGTTGATCAAGAATTTCCTGCCACACCTGCCTGTTGCTCACATTGGGAAATGGAAGCGCATAGAAAGTAAAAACACCATCCAACCTTGAACCGGGTAACGAGGCATAGCAACCCACTTGGGAAGCCAGTTTTTTCTCGGTCACCAAAACACGATAGAGTCGCGAAGTCCGGCCATCACACAACAAGTTTTCAAGCACATCAAAAACCTCGTCATCAGGATGCGGGTTGGCCGGTCGATGAAACACCATGTAAAAACGTGGTTCATCAGGACTTTCCAGAACTTTTTCCCTGGGAAAATTTTTTGAAAAATCCTCCTTTTCAAAAACCTGATCCGGTGATTTCTTGTCGGACAATTTCCCAAAATACTGACGTATCCATTTTTCGGCTTCTTTCAAGTCATAACTGCCCACAATACTTAACACCATGCGGGAAGGGACATAATAGGTTTCCCTGAATTTTCTGGCAGCATCGACCGTGTAGCCATGGATTTCATTGGCAAAGCCGATAACGGGAACGCGATAAGGGCTCTTGTCAAAGGCAAAAAGCATGAGTTCCTCATACAAGTGGCCATCGGGATCATTGTCATAACGCATGCGCCGCTCTTCAGCCACCACATCGCGCTCTTTATAAAATTCACGAAAAACGGAATGCAGCAAACGCTCACTTTCAAGATAGGCCCACAATTCAAGTTTGTTGGAAGGTAGTGAAACAAAATAGCTGGTGTAATCGTTGGTGGTCGTGGCATTCATGTCCGCCCCGCCATTACGTTGATAAATGCGGGCAAATTCATTGGACTCCAAAAGAGTTTGCTGCTCCTTCTGCAATCTGTTCAGTTCTTGGATAAGGGGTTTTAACTCTTGCTCTGGCTTTCCTTCTTGCCGCGCCTTTGTAAGCCTGGTTCCTACGTCATGAATCCGGTCTAGAATAATCTCTTCTTGTTTATAATCTTTGGTGCCAATTTTATCGGTCCCTTTAAAAGCCATGTGTTCAAAAAAATGGGCCAGGCCGGAATATCCCGGTGATTCTTCAACATTTCCGACTTTAATACGGAGATAGGCCGAAAAAACAGGAGCCCCCGGTCGCGAAACCAAAAGAGCCGTGAATCCGTTTTCAAGGACAATTTTTTTGACAGGGATTTTATGGCCCGATGAAAAAAAACGGCATGCTCCCGATAAAACACCTAAAAAAATAAGAAAAATGACAATCAATGGTATGAACCCCAGGGCAAGCCCTGGACCCAAGATTCCGTGGCAAGCCACGGGGTTTTGACCCAGCAAGGCGCGTCCCCGAAGCCAACGAGCGTAGGGGATAAAACTATTTTGCTTCCAATTCATAAATGAAGAAATTTAATTTATAGGATTCCCTTGAAAATGAAAAGCGAAAGCTTCAAAAAGCCTCAGGTTTTTTGTCATCGCCATCAAAATTCTTTCATGCTAAAAAACCCCATGACTTTTTTTAATGAAACCTGGCTCAACCAAACACCTCTCTTTAAATTTCTGGAACCCAACGAGGCCAAAGAGCTTTTAAAAAATTTTGAAAACATGTCCTTTGCCGAAGGGGAAACCATTTTTGATTTTGGAGATAGCGGCAACTGCCTTTATCTTGTGGTCAGTGGCCATGTAGAGCTTTCGATACGCGACCACACGGGGCAAAAAATCATTTTGAAGGTGGCCGAACCCGGAGAAATTTTCGGGGAACTTTCTCTTCTGGATCATGGTCCACGTACAGCCACGGCCATCGCCCTGGAAACTTCCCAGCTTGCTTGTTTGGGCCGGGAGGATTTGATCCATTTTTTAAAACAAAAACCCGAAGCCTCCATCCATTTATTAAGTGCCCTGGGTAACCAGATCAGGCAAACCAATAATCTGGTCCGGGCGCGGGTGGCTAAAAATGCCAATGAAGAAATTGCTGGTGAGTTGGGTTGGACCCAAAAAATGGCCGATCGCATTACCGAACTTGCCGGAAGCATGTCCTTCTTGCTCGCAAACCTGATTATTTTTCTTGTGTGGATTGTTGTGAATTTAGGCCTGATCCCAAAATTAATCCCCTTTGACCCCTACCCCTTTGGCCTTTTAACCACGGGAGTTTCCCTTGAAGCCATTTTTTTAAGCATTGTTGTCTTATTGTCCCAAAACCTGCAGGCAACCAAAGACAGGGTGCGTGCCGACATTGAATACGAAGTCAACCTGAAAGCGGAAATGGAAATAGGTTATTTGCACGAAAAGGTGGATCAGATGAACGCCGTCCTTTTGAAAAAATTGGACCAGATAGAAAAAAACCGTAAGGGCAATTCATGAATTGCCCTTACTTACACACCAAACTCTGCTTTTCACCAAACACGGCCTGGCACTTTACCGTTGCATGGGCGGCAACACGGATTGTTGTCGAAACAGTTTTGTTTAAAGGCGGAAAAACAACTTTAAGGGGGTATTCTCCTGCAGGGACTTGTCTAAAAGACCAGGGAGCTTCAAACCCTTTACTATCTTCAAGATAAACCAAACCCCATGGACGAGCCGAAACCATCACCCCGCCAAAACCGGATGGTGGCCCCTTTTTTTCATCAGGCAAAGGTGTTTCTTTCTTTGCTTCAACGGGCACGGTTTCAACAGGCCCTTTTTCATCTACCTTCGGAATCGTCACCACCAAAGTGGGAGATGGTTTATCTGATTTCACCAAAGACAAGCCTGGAGCAGAAATAATTTTCTGCAAGGGAGGATTTTCACTTTCAGAAACAACTGATTTCTGCGAAGCCATTCCCACAGCCAACAACATGGAAATCAGAACAAAAAAAGAATAAGAGATTGGAATTAATTGCGTCTTTAATTTTCCATACAAAGAAGGTGCCTGAAAAACTTGAAAAGACTTATCCCTGGAACTGTCAGGCACATCCAAAACTGTTTTCGGAAGAAGTACCGTTTTAAACTCATCCCCTTGTGAGATCAGCGGCAGGGTTGTTTCAAATAAAGGTCTTCCCACAAGGATTTTTGTCTTTTTATGGCTGTCGGTATATGTCACTTGAGCCATCTGTGTAGAAATTGTTTTGTGGGAACCTTCAATAGAAGTATCTTTCTCCTCAAAACACAGGCGAATCAGATTTTTAAGTTCACTAGCGGCATCCTTGCGGTTTAGTTCAAAGTCAAGGGCCATGATATCCGATTTCATGGCCGCGATATGGGAATAGCGATCTTCTTTTTTCTTTTTTGTGGCCAGCATCACAATTTCTTTGAATTTTTGGGGAATAGGCTGATGCCTGACCAAATCAAAAGAAAGAGTCGTATTTTTTACAGCTTCAAGAGTCTCAAGGTCGTTTTCCCCCTTGAAAGCACGCTCCCCGGTGGCCAATTCGAAAAGAATCACGCCCAAGGCAAAAATATCAGTCCGCGCATCCACCTTTTGACCCAAAGCCTGTTCGGGAGACATATAGGCAAACTTGCCTTTTAAAGTGCCCGTGATGGTCTCCGTTGTTTTTCCCACCACCCGGGCAATGCCAAAATCAGTGATTTTAACTTCTCCTTCATGACTTAATAAAATGTTTTGCGGAGAAATATCCCGATGCACAATGCCGAGATGTTTTTTGGATTCATCTGTTTTTTCATGCGCGTATTGAAGCCCCTGGCATATTTTTTTGGCCATATGCACCACCAATGAAATGGGAAAAATTATTTTTTTCCTGGCAAGGGCCCTGGCAAAAGTACGCACATCCACCCCATCCACATATTCCATGACAATAAAATAGGTGTCTTCCTGTTTGTTCAACTCAAAAACCTGGACAATGTTTGTGTGATTTAAATGAAGAAGAACCTTGGCTTCATCCACCAGCATGTTGATAAAATCGCGATTGGCCGCCCAATGGGGAAGAATTTTTTTGATGGCCACTATTTTTTCAAACCCTTCCACCCCCAAAAGCTTGGCTCGATAAACATCCGCCATGCCTCCGCTGGCTATTTTTTGAACCAAAACATAACGGCCAAGTTGAATAAAGGGCTGCAACATTTTTTATGCTTTAAACACCAAATACTTGTGGGGTCAACTTTTCTCTACCCCTTGGGTCAATCCCATTCTTAGTTGAAATTGTTTGATAACCATCACGCTGCTATTTTTTGTTGTTTAATAAAAACCGTTTTCATCTGCTCCCG